>CANJYC010000239.1 GCA_947478985.1 Acidobacteriota bacterium
AACCACAGCGTCGCCGACGTGGCCCGGGAAACCCGGCCCTGGATGCTGGGCAGTCTGAGCCTTGTGGTGCCGACCGGCGTGCTGCTGTTCCTCTCAGAGGCGACCAAGTGCTACTACAGCGAGCCGTTCTGGGTGAAGATGGCGTCGCTGACCCTGGCGCTCCTCTTCACCTTCACGGTGCGGCGCCGCGTCGTCCAGGCAGACCCGGCACAGATTGGCCGGTGGAGCACCGTTGTAGCCGCGACGTCGCTGATCTTCTGGGCCGGCGTGGCGTGGGGCGGTCGCTGGATCGGCTTCTCGGGATGATGCCGGCGGCGGAACGACAGGAGCCCGCTCCCGCCGTTCCGCAGTCGGTCTGGTTGACGCCGACGGCTACGGTGCGGCCGGCGCGCCCGTGCCGGACGAACCCATGAACAGCTTCTTCCCGTCCGGGAACGTGATGTCTCGACCGTTCGCGCGATTCGAACGATCCTTGGCCTGAAATCCATCCACGATGACCGCGGTGCCGACCGCGAGCGTATCCCTGGTGAGACCCCGCCGGAGCAGCGTGTTGGGCGTGCCTCCTTCGACCATCCAGATTTCCTCTCCCGTCACCTTTCTGGTCTCGCCCGCAAGCGTGATTTCCTCCGCGGCGACGTGGATCCAGGCGTGTGGGTTCACCCATTCGATCTTGGCGATCTTGCCTTTGATGAGCATGGGCCTGTTGGCGTCGAACTCTGCCGCAAACGCGTGATGGGCAACAACCCGTGCGGTCGTGGACGCGATGATCAGCGCGCCAACGGCCAT
Source organism: Acidobacteriota bacterium (assembly GCA_947478985.1). Taxonomy (GTDB): domain Bacteria; phylum Acidobacteriota; class Vicinamibacteria; order Vicinamibacterales; family UBA2999; genus CANJYC01. The sequence goes on from CANJYC010000239.1 coordinate 787, forward strand.
GATGAGGACGAATTTCATTCGCATCGGTTCTTCTCCAGATACTCGGCGCCAGTGCTCCATGCGTGGCGACGATTGGCTCGGTCTACCGCGGGAGCGGATTCTTGCGCCACTGTCCGTACATCAACTCTTCGACGAACTCCACGCACTTGAACTCCACGAGCTGCGCATTGCGTTCCACGCGGCGATAAAGCGGCATGCTGATCTTCCACGGACGGGTGAACACCTTGGGATCTTCAATCGTGGCCTCGTACTGAAGGTGGTCCGGGCCGGTCCGCGTGTACCGCTCGACGACGTGCAGCGCCTCGCTGTGATAGTTGCCGGCCCGGTCGAGCCAGGTCGAATCGTTCAAGCCCGTCACGTCAATGACCAGCGTGTCGCCCTCCCAACGACCGGCGGACCAGCCCATCCAGGTGTCGATCGGGGCCGGACCGGGGTTCTTCATGAAGATGTTGCGACCGGCGCCGGCGTATTCGTACGCGAAGTAGACGCTGCTCTGACTCTGGATGATCTGAAACGGGTGCGGCAGATATGTCGCGCGTGGAACGCCAGGAAGGAAGCACTTGATCTCGGGGTCGAGCGTCAGCCAGTTCTCCTGATTGCTCTTCTTTTTCGCGAGCGCCTCCGGCCGGTAGGGAATCGCCCCTCCCTCGACGACGCCCAGGCTGCCCGGTACGGCGCCCACGGCACCGAGAGCGAGCACGGGCGCGGCTGGCACAGGTCCGGCCGGACCCGCCCGCAAGGCCATCGCCGGCCTCGCACTGTGGGATTCGAGATCGAAGTTGGCCTCGTTCAGTGCCTGCCAGATGCCGTTCAGGTCCGGCCGCCCGTCCGCCAGGCGCGGCGGGCGGTACGCCGCTGTCTGCGCCGCCACATCGACGCGGCCGAGCCACAGTGTCGTCGCTGCAGACAGTGCCGCGGCCAGCAGCAGGAGTACTCGCGCCATTCGGTATGTCATGCGTTAGGTCTCGATGGACATCCCTGCGGATTCGCCCGTGACATACCGCGCTTCCAGGGCCCCCGGTTCTCGGAAGAGCCTAAGCCGTTCAGCGCGCGGAGCGCGGCGCCCCACTTGTATGTGTCGGGCGTGAGTGGGAGGAACCGTGGTTTCCGGATGATGGAGGATGAGCGACGTGCGCTCCATGGAGAGCCGGCGTTGAAAGCGGAACGCGTTCAGCACGGTCGTCGGGGCAACGCGTCGAAGGAACATGGACATCCCCTTTCCACCAGCCCGCAGATGTGAAAGCGGGCGGATTATAGCAAGGGTTACCGGGGGCGGCAATTGGTATTAATGCCTGCGACCTAAGTAGATCCCCTTAGCGGTGGGTGGCCTCCGCAGCGTGCTTGGCACTCATCTCCCGCAGCATCTTGTCCAGCTTGGGCATCGAGTTCTTCTGGCCTGGATACCAGAACTCCAGGTGGCAGTTCTCGCACGCAGCGTCGAGGTCCTCACCTGCATCGAAGAGAGCCTTGGTGTCCTTCTTCTTGACGATCTCCATCACCTCGAGACCCACGTTGCGGAGTGCCTCGATTTTCGCCTGCCACAGCACCGGGTCCTTTTCCAGTTTGGCTTTGATCTGAGCCGGCGAGAGTTCCGGCGCGTCGGGTCCCGTGCTGTTGTTCTCGTCGCCGGCCGGCGCGAACGGGCGCGGCACCTTCAGCAGGTAGCTGGCTTCTGCCAGGCCGACGGCCCCCGTGCGGACCTTGGCCCAGTCCTCATCGGTCTTCGGCATATGGTCGACGGTGCCCTTCGCCGTGACCTCGGAGGCTACGGCCAGGAAGATGTTGTCGGAGAGCGGGTCGAGCACGTCGCGCATCAGTTCCTTCACGGAGACGACGGGTTTCATGTCTCCACCCCAGAACTGGGGCGCCGGTGGCGGGGGCGCTGCGGGGGGCGAGCAACTCGACGTGAGGAATGCGCCGAGGCAGAGCAGCGTGAAGCGCGTGTATGGCTTCATCAGGAACCTCCGCGGCGAATCCTACTCCGACCTGACGGCGCAATGCTAATAGAACAGTACGGCGACGCCGAAGATGAGGATGCTGCAGGCCAGGAGGTACTGCCATGCGTCCAGCCCGTCATCACTGGGTGTCAGCTGGAAGGTGAGACCCCGATGCGCGCTGACGGCGGTGCGGAGGAAGTCGGTCGCCGACCGGCCTGCATCGTCGAGGAGGAACACGGCACCGCCGGTGCGTTCGGCCAGGAACGACAACGTGCTCATGCGCAGCACGGTCCGCTGTCCCGTCAGCTCTGACGCCAGCGTCGGATCGTAATCTTCAGGTCGATAGGCATCGAGAATTGACGTCATCTCGGCACCGGTTCTCGTGCCGATGCCAACCGCATACACAGCGATGCCACGCCGCCGGAACTCGGCGAGCGCCGTGTCGAGGCGCTGCTGCTGTTCCTGGCTGAGTCCAAAGTCGCCGTCGCTGAGAAGTATCAGGGCTCGGTCCGTCCGGACGGGCGGCCGCCAATCATCCTCGCTGGCGCCGGCTTCCAGGCGATCCTGCGCGTCGATGGACTGGTAGATGTGTTCGAAGGCGCCGGCCACGTCGGAATCCCAGGGAAAGGAATCACCGGCCAGCGTCGTCGGCTGAGCCAACTTCTGGACCGCGTCGGTGAGCCGGTCAAGCCGAGGCGACAAGTGCGCCTTGCGCACCGTCGTGCCGCCGAACACGAAGAGCCCTGCGCGATCCCCGGTCTGAAGAATGCCTTCGGTCTGCAGACGCAACGCTTCGCGGATGGCCACCTGAAGTCTGGAGGTCCCCACGTCTTTCACCCACATCGAGGCCGACACATCGACCACGATGGGGATGTCCACGCTGCCTCGCTTGAAGGTGGCCGCGCCATACTTCAGCCGGGGCTGCGCGGCGGCAAGTCCCGTGACGGCGAGGATGCAGATGGACGCCAGCCACCAGCGCATGCGGCCGATGAGCGGATAGGCAGACCCGCGCGTCCTGGCCGGACGCCAGCGACGTCTGATCACCTGCACCAGCACGCCGACGATCAGCAGCGCGAGCGCCAGCGGCAGGATCATCAGGGCAGCGGGACTGCCGAATTCGACGCGATCTCCGAAGGACGCGAGCATGTCGGACATGGGCTGCCGGTTCCGTCACCGCTCGTTCAGCCGCGGCGGCGACGCATTGGTGTGCCGATGCCCACGGCTTCGGGTGGATCGTCGTCGCTCTCGACCGGCGGCGCCTCGAGCGCCCGC
>CANJYC010000240.1 GCA_947478985.1 Acidobacteriota bacterium
CATCGTCATCGACATCGGACTTGCCACCGAGGCGCTCCGCACCGTGCTGGCCACCCTGAGCTACCGCAATCTCGACGACGAGCCGGCGCTGGCCGGGCGCAACACCACGACGGAATTCCTTGCGCGCCACGTGTTCGACCGGCTGGCCGCGGCGATTCGCCGCGACGATCTCGGCGCGGGCGCACGCGGTGTCGAGAGCATCCGCGTGACGCTGAATGAGTCGCACGTGGCCTCGGCCGCCTTCGACGGACGGCTCGCCGACGTTCCCTAGCGTGATGTCCTCGGCCACGCTGATCCTGCCAGGCCCGCTCGAGACCCGGACGGGTGGCTATGGGTACGACAGACAGATTGTGCTCGGCCTTCGCGCGCGCGGCTGGGAGATCAGCGTGCAGGAACTCGACGACAGCTTTCCCTTTCCGACCGCTGCGGCCCGTGCCCACGCGGCAGACGTGCTCGCACGTGTGCCGGACGGCGCCACCATCCTCTTTGACGGTCTCGCGCTGGGCGTGCTTCCGGATGAAGTGGAGGCCCACGCGAGCCGCCTGCATCTCGTGGCCCTGGTGCATCACCCGCTGGCGGCCGAGACGGGACTCGATGCGGACCTCATCGTCCGCCTGAGAGACAGCGAGCGGCGCGCGCTCGCATCGGTCTCGACGACCGTCGTGACGAGCCACGCGACGGCAGCGATGATGTCCGACTACGGTGTGAGCGCCGATCGTCTGGTGGTCATCGTGCCTGGCACCGACGCGGCGCCGCTCGCCATAGGGTCGGGCGGGCCCGGCATCCACATGCTGTGTGTGGCGACCCTCATTCCCCGCAAGGGGCACGAGGTGCTGATCCGCGCCCTCGGCGCCCTCGCGCACCTTGAGTGGCGCCTGACGTGCGTGGGCAGCCTCGACCGTCATCCGGAGACCGTCGCGGCACTGCGCGCGCAGGTGAAGCACGCAGGCCTGAGCGATCGTGTGGTGTTTGCCGGCGAATCGGATCTCGCGGGGCTCTCGCGCCACTACGCGGCAGCCGACCTGTTCGTGCTCCCGACGCTCTTCGAAGGCTACGGCATGGTCGTCGCCGAGGCCCTGGCGCGCGGCCTGCCCGTCGTCGCGAGCGAGACCGGGGCCATCGGTGAGCTGGTCGGCATGGAGGCGGGAATGGAGGCCGGCATGCTGGTGCCCCCCGGGGATGTCGAGGCGCTGACCACCGCGTTGCACCGGGTGATCACGGACTACGCATGGCGCGCGCGGTTGGCGCACGGGGCTCGCACCGTGCGCGATCATCTGCCCACCTGGGAGTCGGCGTGCGCGCAGATGGCGGACGTGCTTCAACGGGCGGGCGCGTGAGGATGGAGCGATGAGCCCGTTCAGCGCCGATTGGCTGGCCCTGAGGGAACCTGCCGATGCCCGCGCGCGTTCGCGACCGCTGGCTGTTGCCGCCGCGGCGGCGCTGGCGCGGCGGCCCGGAGCTGTGCGGGCGATCGATCTGGCCACGGGTACCGGCTCGAACGTGCGCTACCTCGCTGGATTACTGCCCGCGACGCTCGCCTGGCTGCTCGTGGATGCCGACGCGGACCTTCTGCGGACGTTGCCCTCGAGGCTCCCGGGCGTGCCCGTCGATATCCTGCGTACGGACCTCTCGCAGCTTGATGACCCCGCGCTCTTCGAAGGCCGGGATCTCGTGACCGCGTCGGCACTGCTCGATCTCGTCTCCGATCGATGGGTGGCCTCGCTGGCGGAGGTGTGCGCCCGCGTCGATGCCATCGTGTTGCTGACGCTCAGCTACGACGGCCGCATCCTGATGACACCCGAGGAGCCCGAGGACGCGCTCGTGCGCGATCTCGTGAATCAGCATCAGCGAGGCGACAAGGGCTTCGGTCCGGCGCTTGGTCCCGCGGCGGCGGCGAGCGCTGCGACGCACTTCATCCGGCACGGGTACCGCGTCGACCGCGCATCGAGCGACTGGGTGCTCGACTCGACCGACAGCGAGCTGCAGCGGCAGCTGATCGAGGGCTGGGCGCAGGCGGCAGTTGAGATTGACCCTGCTCAGGCAGACGCCGTTGACCGCTGGCAGATGGCGCGGCTGTCGCATGTGGACACGGGGCGTTCACAACTGGTCGTCGGCCATGAAGATGTGTTGGCGTTCCGAGAGTAGCGCGAGAGGCCTTTCCACTTCCGAGAGATGAACATGAACAAACGCATCGCACCGGTTGTCGTCGCCGCGATCGTGACGCTGGGAATGCTGGTTCAGGCGCAACAGCGTGGAGGCACTGCCCGGACGGACGCCGTGCCGCCCGTCAACGCCGGCGCCAATCCCTATCGCATCGTGCGCGACTGGGCACAGCTCAACCTCGAGGCCCGGCCGTGGGGCGGGTCGAACGGCGTGGCCATCGATCGGGACGGCAAGACCGTGTGGGCGACCGATCGGTGCGGGCCAAGCACGACACCGGGGTGTTTCGGCAGCAAGGTAAACCCTGTTCACCACTTCGACGAATCAGGTCGGGAGATCAGAAGCTTCGGCGGCGGCCTGTTCGTCTGGCCGCACGGCATCCATGTCGATCGCGAAGGCAACGTCTGGGTAACCGACGCCAGAGCCGCCGGGGCGGATGAGATCGCGAAGAGCCCTGGCGAAACCGGCAAGGGCAGCGTCGTCGTCAAGTTCAGCCCCGACGGCAAGGTCCTGTTGACGCTGGGCACGCCCGGTGTGCGGGGCAATCCGCCGGCGGCGCTGACCGATCCGGTCGACGTCGTCACGGATGCCAGTAACGGTGATGTGTACGTGGCCGAGAGCCACACCGACGTCGCCGACCCCAACCTGGTCGGTCGCATCTCGGTGTTCGATAAGAACGGCACGTTCCTGCGCACCATCGGCAGGACCGGAACCGGACCCGGGGAGTTCCGGACGCCGCACGCGCTCGAGTTCGATTCGCGGGGCCGCCTCATCGTCGCCGACCGCCACAACCACCGCATCCAGATCCTCACGAAGGCCGGCGCGTTCATCTCCGAGCTGGACGACTTCGGCCGCGTCAGCGGACTCGCCCTCGACCGGAACGACGTCCTCTACACCGCCGACTCGGAATCGAGCGAACGCGTGCACCCGGGCTGGCAGCGAGGAATCCGGATCGGCAGCCTCGCGGACGGCAAGGTGACGACGTTCATTCCGGCCCATGTGACACCGACGGCCGCAGAGGGGGCGATGGGCGAAGGCATCGCGGTCGATGCTGCCGGCAACGTCTATACGGCGGAGGCGCAACTGCGCGGTATCACGAAATACGTGAAGCCGTAGCACGACAGCGCCGTGGCGCTGGACGGGGCGCCACGCCCGCGCCGCAGAACCCGCCTTCGGTTATTCTTCAGAGGGGCCCGATGTTTCCCGTCATGACGGGCATCGCCGTCGCCCGCGCCAGGGCGTACATCGCTTCTCTTAACCAGGTGTTGTCGCGCCGGGTCGTCGGCCGGGCGCGGCATCCGTAAACGAGCACCGTTCCGACCGTCATATCTCTATGAGTCAGAATCCAAAAACACTGTTTCAGAAGATCTGGGACTCCCATGTTGTGGCGGAAGAGCCCGGCGCCCCGGCCGTGCTCTATATCGACCTCCACCTCGTGCACGAGGTGACGTCCCCTCAAGCCTTTTCCGTGCTGCGGGAGCGCGGCCTGACGGTTCGCCGGCCCGAACGCACCGTGGCGACGATGGATCACTCCATCCCGACCAAGGGTGGTTACGAGGCGGCGGATGAAATGGGCCGCATTCAGCTGCGGTTGCTCGAATCCAACGCTCAGGCCAACGGCGTCCGACTATACGGTCTCAACTCGGTGCAGCGCGGCATCGTGCACGTCATCGGGCCGGAGCAGGGTTTCACCCAGCCCGGGATGACCATCGTCTGCGGAGACAGTCACACGTCGACGCATGGCGCGTTCGGGTCGCTCGCCTTTGGCATCGGCACCAGCGAGGTCGG
>CANJYC010000241.1 GCA_947478985.1 Acidobacteriota bacterium
GACCCGCGCCGAAGTGCACCGCCTGCGCGCGGCGCTGCGGCGCATCGCGAACGGCACCTACGGTGTCTGCACGACCTGCGGCAAGGCCATCAGCGACGCGCGCCTCGCCGCGGTACCGAGCACACCCACCTGCCTGGCCTGCTCGGCCACGTAACAGGTTCGTTCCGCGCACGGTGACAGGTCGGACAGGTCAGGAGGACGTCACATGACGCGCGTCATGGCGGTTGCACTGCTTAGCCTGGTGCTCAATCTGCTGTTCGACCTGCCGCTTGGTGCCCGGCAGGCGGCGCAGGGTTCCGTCTTTGTCGAAGAACTCACCTGGACGGAGATCCAGGCCGCGGTGCGGGCCGGCACAACGACGGTCATCATCCCGTCCGGGGGGACTGAACAGAACGGCCCTCACATGGTGCTCGGCAAGCACAACATCATCGTGAAGTTCGCGGCGGGCGAAATCGCCACGCGGCTCGGCAACGCGCTGGTCGCACCAGTGGTCACCTACGTGCCGGAAGGCACGCCTGATCCGCCAACCGATCACATGCGGTTTCCCGGCACCGTCACGCTGCCGCAGGAGTACTACATGAAGCTCCTCGAATACGCGGCACGGAGCTATGCGACCCACGGGTTTCTCGACATCGTCTTCATCGGCGACCACGGCGGCACCGAGCCGGGCCAGCAACTGGTGGCTGCGGCGCTGAACAAAGAGTGGGCCGCAACGCGGGTGCGCGCGCACGACGTGGCGGCCTATTACACCGCGGGCCTCGACAACAATGAGGCGCTGATGAGGCAGGGGGTCGCCGCCGAGGCCATCGGCTCGCACGCCGGCATCCCAGACACCTCAGAGCTGATGGCGATCGATCCCGACGGTGTCCGCCTCGACAAGCTGGCACCGGGGCGCGAGGACGACGGCAGTGGCGTGGTCGGCGATCCGCGACGCGCGACCGCCGCGTACGGAAAGATCAGTCTCGAGGCCAGAATCACCGCGGCCGTGCGCGCGGTGCGCGAGATGCGGGAGTCGAGCCGCAAGGCGCCGTAGCGCGGCCCCGCCGCCTACTGCCCACTGCCTACTACATGGTACGATTGCGCCCGAATGCCCTTCGGTACCCGCGTCTGGAGTCTCGGCAAGCTCCTCCTGCTCGTTGGCGCGCTGACGGGTACGTTCCTCCTGTTTGCCGGCCTTGCCATGCGTGTCGCCTTGCGCGCGCGTGAGGTTCAGGTGCCATCGCTCGTAGGCGGCAGCGTGAACACCGCGTCGCAGGCGCTGGCCGATCTAGGTCTGAGCCTCCGCATCGACCCGAATCAGCGGGCCGACGAGAAGGTCCCCGCCGGGCGCATCATGCAGCAGGATCCGGCACCGGGCGCGCAGGCACGACGCCAGCGGACCATCCGCGTCTGGGTCAGCTCCGGCCCGCATACGATCAGCGTGCCGCTCCTGGTCGGACAGACAGACCGAACCGCCCAGATGCGGCTCGATCAGGATGGCCTCCAGATGGGTTCGATCTCGGAGTTCCGCTCGCCGGACTACCCCGCCGACGCGGTCGTGGCCCAGGACCCCAGCGCGGCGGCCCGCGCACCACGCGTCTCACTGCTGATCAATCGCGGAGAACAGGCGACCAGCTACGTGATGCCCGATCTCATCAGCATGAACGGCGACCGCGCGGCCGATGCCCTTCGCAGCCGCGGCTTCCGCGTGACCATCGTCGGCTCCCAGCCCTACGCCGGGGTGCCGCCGGGGACCGTCGTCCGCCAGCAGCCGGCCGGCGGTTTTCAGGTGGGCGATGGCGAGGCCATCTCCATCGAGGTGAGCCGGTAATGATTCAGATCGCCCCTTCGATTCTCTCCGCCAACTTCGCCGCGCTCGGGCATGACATCGCGCTGGTTGAACGCGGCGGCGCCGATCTCATTCACGTCGACGTCATGGACGGCCATTTTGTCCCCAACATCACGATCGGCCCGGTCGTCGTGCGCGCCGTCAAGCGCGTGGCCACCAAACCGCTCGACGTCCACCTGATGATTGAGGCACCCGATCGCTACATCGCGGACTTCGTGAAGGCTGGTGCCGACATGGTCTCGGTGCACGTGGAAGCGGTGCCACATCTCCATCGCACGGTGGAGCTCATCAAGTCGCTCGGCGCCAAAGCGGGGGTGGTCCTCAACCCGGCCACGCCGGCCGCCGCGCTCGAAGCCATCGCGCCGGACGTCGACTTCGTGCTGGTGATGTCGGTCAATCCGGGCTTTGGCGGCCAGGCCTTCATCCGTCACAGCCTGGACAAGGTCCGGCGCGTGCGCGACCTGCTGACGCGGGCTGGCTCTTCGGCCCCCATTGAAATTGACGGCGGTATCGATCTCTCGAACGTGGCCGAGGTCGTCGCCGCCGGTGCCAGCATCCTGGTCGCAGGCAACGCCATCTTCGGCACGCCGGACGCCGAGGGTGCCACGCGTGCGCTTCGTGCGGCCGCTGCCGGCTCACGGGCCGGTTCGCCCGCGTGACGGCGCCATCCCACCCCGGGCCTCGCGCCACTGCTGCGCGCGTCACAGCACCGCGCGTGTCGGCGCCGCGCATCACCCGCCTTCGCGTCCGCTATGCCGAAACGGATCGCATGGGCGTGGTCTACTACGCCAACTACATGGTCTGGTTCGAGGTCGGACGCACCGAGTGGCTCCGCGCCACCGGCTGGAGCTATCGCGAGATGGAAGCGGAAGACATCTCGCTGCCGGTCATCGAGGCCCACTGCGAGTACCGTCAGCCGGCCCGATACGATGATGAAATTGAAATCCGGACGGTCGCGAGCCTGCTGACACCGGTCCGCATCCGTTTCGACTACGAGGTCGTCCGCGCCGGCGATACGCTGGCCGCGTCGGGATACACCGTACATGCCACGCTCGACGCGAACGGCCGCCCGCGCCGGGTACCGCCCCGCGTTCTGGAGATGCTCACGTGAAAGCGCTTGTTACCGGCGCCGCCGGGTTTATCGGTTCCCATCTGTCCGAGCGGCTCATCGCAGCCGGCGCCACGGTCACCGGCATTGATTGCTTCACCGACTACTACCCGCGCGCGCGGAAGGAGTCGAACCTCGCCGGGTTGCGGAAGGCGCCGGGGTTCACGCTGGTCGAATCGAGCCTGGCGGATGCCGACTTGCCGCGGCTGCTCGACGGCACCACCCATGTGTTTCACCTGGCCGCCCAGGCCGGTGTGCGGAAGAGCTGGGGACGTGATTTCCGCGTCTATACCGTCAACAACGTGGAAGCCACCCAGATCCTGCTCGAGGCCTGCGTCCAGCATCCGATTGAGCGGCTGGTCTACGCCTCCAGTTCGTCGGTCTACGGCGACGAGGTGACGCTGCCCATGCATGAGGACGCCCGCCCGCAGCCGGTCTCCCCTTACGGGGTGACCAAGCTCAGCGCGGAGCAGCTCTGCCACCTGTACTATGTGAATTACCGTGTGCCGGCGGTATCCCTGCGATACTTCACCGTCTACGGTCCCCGCCAGCGACCGGATATGGGGTTCCACCGCTTCTTCAAGGCGGTGATGGCCGGTACGCCGATCGCCCAGTTCGGGGACGGAAAGCAGACCCGGGACTTCACGTTCGTGGCCGACGCGGTCACGGCCACGGCCGCCGCAGCCACGCGAGGGACGCCCGGGGCTGTCTACAATATCGGGGGTGGCTCCAGGGTGGAGCTGCTCGACGTGTTTGAGCTGATTCGCCGCGTGACGGGACGCGCGGTCACCGTCGACCGCATCGACGCACAGCACGGCGACATGCGGGACACCTATGCGGATACTACCCGGGCGCGCGCCGATCTTGGCTTTGCGCCCACGGTCACGCTCGAACAGGGACTCCGGGCCCAGTTCGACTGGATGAAAAGCGCAGGCCTTTTCGAAGCATGATTCAACGCCTTTCTCTCCTCTTCGTCGTCGCCGTTCTCGCCGCCGGGTGCGGCGCC
>CANJYC010000242.1 GCA_947478985.1 Acidobacteriota bacterium
ACCATGCACCTTCAAATGGGGCAGTCATCAGGAACGTTGATAGACGGAAGCACGGGTTGGAATACGGTGGCTGAAGGCGCGCTGGCGACATGGAACCCGTTCGTCAGCGGTGTGGAATTCCGCGTCGTGCGCGATTCGACCGCTGGTACAGGGCTACGCAATAGTGTCAACAACGTTATCTGGGCCGATGACGTCTACGGTGACTCATTCGGCGATGCGGTCGCCGTAACCATTTCGCTTGCCTCCAACAACACGACCGCAGAAGCTGATGTCCTGTTCAATCGGAATCTCAGCTGGAATTCGTATCGAGGCAATTCAAGAAGTGCATCCGGCGGGGGTGCGTTATACGACCTCCGCCGCGTGGCCTTGCACGAGTTCGGTCATATTCTCGGACTCGACCATCCAGACCAACACGGGCAGTCCGTCACGGCGATCATGAACAGCAGAGTTAGCAATGTCGATGGCCTCCAGTCTGATGACACAAATGGAGCGCGCGCAATTTATGCCAACTCGTCGCCCCCTGTGCCATCAAACCGCGAACCAACGGTGACTGCGAGCTGTAACCCTTGCACAGTTCAAGTGGGGCAGACGGCAAGCCTTAGCTCCTCAGCGACGGATCCAGATGGGGATCGACTGAGTTATCAGTGGACGGCTGCACAGGGAACATTCAGTAACGCCACTTCGGCCACTACCGTATGGACGGCTCCGACAGCAGTGGGCAATGTCATCGCAACAATCACGGTTCAAGATGGCCGTGGTGGCAGAGCGACTGCAACGGTCGCGATGCAAGTGGTGCCTGGCGACACCTTGCAGCCCGGCTCGCGTTTGCTGGCCGGTCAGTCGCTAACGTCGTCCAGTAAGCGATACCGCCTGCTCTATCAGAATGACGGAAATCTGGTCTTGTACGACGACGTGGATCGAACCGCTCCGTGGGCCAGTGGAACAGGCGGAACAACCGCCAGTCAGGCAGTCATGCAGGGCGACGGCAACTTCGTTATTTATGACGGCCAGGGCGTCGGCATTTGGGCCACGGGGACGGCGGGTAATCCCAGTGCGCGCCTAGTGCTTCAGAATGATGGCAACGTGGTGGTCTATCTCGCTAGTGGTCAGCCTGCTTGGGGTGCCAGATAGCGATAAGCGGCACGCAGATCGCCCTCCACTCGGCACTGCATCTGTCGCCATCTCTGTCCATTTCGCTGCACTGGCCGATGGCCTCACTGCGCGTCGGCCGCAATTGCCACGATCCGGAACGATACTCTGTGTATCTTTCAGGGTGTGCGATTTTACTGAGTGATTTTGGAGCCGGCAGTCGGACTCGAACCAACGACCTGCTGATTACGAATCAGCTGCTCTACCAACTGAGCTATGCCGGCCAGGCATGAAGAGCGATGCGAACGGTCCGTGTCTGGCGCTTCAGCCCAGACACGGACCGTTGGTGGTACTGCGGTAAACGGCGCGACTACTGCGCCTGCGGAATCTTCAGGTCGGTCAGCTTCGCGATCATGTCCTCGGCTGACGTTGCCGGGCGCACGGCCTTCTCGATGAAGGAGATCTTGCCGCCCTTGTCGATGTAGAACGTCCAGCGATTCGCCGTTCCGCGGGGGCCCAGCACGCCGTACATGGTGGCGACTTCCTTGGTAGGGTCGCTCAGCAGCGGGAAGTCGGCGTTCTCTGACTTGGCAAACGCCAGGTTGCCGCCTTCACCCTCGAGCGGGTCGACACTGATCATGAAGTACGACACATCGAACTTCTTGATCTTGTCACCGTTGGCCGCCAGCGACTTGCACTCGATGGTGCAGCCCTGCGTGAAGGCCTTCGGGAACCACGCCAGAACGATGGGCTTCTTTCCGCGATATTCCGAGAGCTTGTGGGTCTTGCCGTCCGTGCCCTGGAGGTTGAAGTCGGGAGCCGCGTCGCCGACCTTCAACTCTGCCGGAGCCGTTGCCGGGGCCTGGGCTGCCACGCCCACTGCGAGGACTGCCATGAGCCCGATCGCCATCAATGCACGCATTTCTCGAACCTCCTGGGCTGAATCGCCCGCTCACCCGTTGGGACGTTCGAATTATAGCCCAAGGCGCATGGCGTAGGGGGTCGCGTGCCCCGCTTGTAAGAGGTCGTCGGCGGGGAGTACGATTCTTCTTTTATCGACAGCAAGGAATTCCCCACAGAGCGTATGGCGTCCCCGCAGCCCCTGACCCGCCGGCCCCTCGTCATCAAAGGGGCACGTACGCACAACCTCAAGAACATCGACGTGACCCTCCCGGCCGGGAAGCTGATCATCATCACCGGCGTCAGCGGCTCGGGGAAGTCCTCCCTCGCGTTCGACACGATCTATGCGGAGGGCCAGCGCCGGTATGTCGAGTCGCTGTCGGCCTACGCTCGCCAGTTCCTCGAACGGATGGAGAAACCGGATGTCGACCGGATCGAGGGCATCTGTCCCGCGATTGCCATCCGCCAGAAGAACAGCATCCGCAATCCGCGATCGACCGTGGGCACGACCACTGAAATCCACGACTACATGCGGCTGCTCTTCGCGCGCGTGGGTCGCACCTACTGCCGCCAGTGCGGCCGCGAGGTCACCCGTGAAACAGCGGATGTGGTGGCGCAGCGCCTGGGTGCCTTGCGGGCTGACACCCGCGTGATGATCGGGTTCGAGCTGCCGGTGGTCGCGATGCCGGCCTCGGCGGCCTCGGCCGACGGCACCGGCGACGCTGAGGGCGGCGAGGACGTCGCCTCGTTCGATCCGATCGTCGAGACCTTAAACGCGTTGCGGCGCCGCGGATTCGGCCGCGTGTGCATCGACGGCCGTGCGACGGCCATCGACGATGTCGACCCGGCGTCGCTCGCGGCCCGTACGACGCTCGAGGTGATTGTCGACCGCGTGCGCATTGAAGGCGACCTGCGCAGCCGTCTCACGGATTCGATTGAGACCTCCTACCGCGAAGGGGGCGGCGCGGCGTTCGCCATCGTCTCCGAGACTGGCGCGCCCGGCACCTATCTGCGCTTTTCCGAGCGCTTCGAGTGTCGCGAGTGCGGCATCGCCTACGAGACGCCGCAGCCGCGCCTGTTCTCGTTTAACAATCCGTTCGGCGCCTGTCCCACCTGCCACGGCTTTGGCAATGTCGTCGAACTCGACATGGGGCTGGTGGTGCCGGACGGGTCCAAGTCGATTAGCGACGGGGCCATTGAGCCCTGGACCAAGCCGCACTACCGTGCGCAGCTTGCCGAGCTGAAGAAGGTGGCGAAGTCCGGCGCGGTCCGCCTCGACGTCCCCTGGGATGACCTCACCGCCGAGGAGCGGGCGTTCGTCGTCGAGGGCGACGACACCTTCGACGGCATTCGAGGCTTCTTCCGCTGGCTCGAGCGCAAGAAATACAAGGTGCACATCCGTGTGTTCCTGAGCCGCTATCGCGGCTACACCGTCTGCCCGGATTGCGGCGGCGCACGCCTGCGGCGTGAAGCGCGCGACGTGCAGGTGGGCGGACGCACGATTGATGTCGTCTCGGCGCTGACGGTGCGCCAGGGGCAGGAGTTCTTCGCACAGCTCCAGCTGAGCGAGAAAGAGACCGCGGTCGCCGACAAGGTGCTCAAGGAAATCTGCCGGCGCCTCTCGTTCCTGAGCGACGTCGGCCTGGAGTACCTCACGCTCGATCGCCTGTCGTCGACGCTCTCAGGTGGTGAGGCGCAGCGGATCAATCTCGCCACCTCGCTCGGTTCTGCGCTGGTCGGCACGCTCTACGTGCTCGACGAGCCCTCGATCGGGCTGCACTCGCGCGACAACGAGCGGCTGCTGAAGATCCTGCGACAGCTACGCGACCAGGGGAACACCGTAATCGTCGTCGAGCACGATGAGGAGATGATCCGCGTCGCGGATCACATCGTCGACATCGGGCTCGGTGCGGGCGAGCAGGGCGGGCGCGTCGTTTACTCAGGCGACATG
>CANJYC010000243.1 GCA_947478985.1 Acidobacteriota bacterium
GACGGTCAGTCGCACGTTCGAAGGCCGTGACCGCTTCGCCCCGGCAGCCGCCTGGCTGGCAAAAGGTCTGGAGTTGTCCGCGCTGGGACGCCCCTTGTCGGATTGGCAGATGTTGCGGGTCCCGGGACCGATGGTGTCGGACGACACGGTCACGGGCGAGGTGATTCGCGTCGATCGGTTCGGGAACCTGGTGACGAACATTGACCGCCGCACCTTCGATCGGTTCGCCGCGCACGGCGGCGTCGAAGTCACCGCCGGATCTCACCCGGTCACGATGGTGGTGGCCACGTACGCCGAGGTCGCGGCCGGCACGGTGTGCGCGCTGTTCGGCAGCACGGAACAACTTGAGATTGCGGTCAACGGCGGCAGTGCCGCGGCACATCTCCAACTGTCGCGCGGTGCTGCCGTGGTCATGTCCCGCCCGTGTTAGCATCAACCGCTTGACCGCATGCTGAACTTCGATCTCGGCGACGAGCATCGCCTGCTGGAGCAGACCGTCCGGGATTGGGGAGCACGCGAAGTGGCTCCACGGATCCGCGAACTCGATCGCACCCATACGTTCGATCGGACCCTCCTCCCGCAGATGGCCGCCCTCGGTCTGCTGGGCCTGTCCGTGCCGGCGGAATACGGGGGCTCCGGCACTGACTACATCGCGCTCGGCCTGGCCAGCGAGGAACTGGAATATGTCGACACCTCGCTGCGGGTCATTCTGTCGGTGCACGTCGGCCTCAACTGCCTGACGTTGCTTGCGTGGGGGACCGAAGCGCAGAAGCAGCGCTACCTGGTGCCGCAGGCGCAGGGTCTCCAGATTGCCAGCTACGGGCTGACAGAGCCGTCGGCGGGCAGCGACGCGCGCGGGATCCAGACGGTCGCCATCAAGAAGGGTGATCGCTACGTGCTCACGGGCGAGAAGACCTGGATTTCGATGGCGGACGTGGCGGACAACTTTCTGGTGTTCGCCTGGTCGGACCTTGAGAAGAAAAAGCAACGCGACCCGTCGGGCATGAGCGCCTTCATCGTCGAGCGGGGATTCAAAGGGTTCTCGAGCGGCACGCTCACGGAGAAATGGGGCATTCTGGCCGGCAATACCGGTTTCTTCGCCATGGACGAGGTCGAGGTGCCGCAGGATAATCTTGTGGGCCGCGAGGGCGAAGGATTCAAGATTGCCATGTTCGCGCTCGACCAGGGGCGGTACACCGTGGCCGCTGGGGCGACGGGCCTCGTTCGCGCGTGCCGGGATGCCAGCGTGGCGTACGCGACGATGCGGAAGACCTTCGGTGTCGAAATCGGGGAACACCAGCTCGTGAAGGAGATGATCGCGCAGATGGAGTCCGACTATCAGACGTCGCGACTGCTCTGGCTGCGTTCCGGCTGGTTGAAGAACGAGGGGCGGCGGAACACGCGGGAAACCGGACTCGCCAAGTGGTTTTCGACCGTGGCCTCCGAGCGTGCCGCAGGCGACGCGGTGCAGATTCATGGCGCCAACGGGTACTCGGATGAGTATCCGGTGGGGCGGTTCTATCGCAATTGCAAGGGCGCGGTCATCTACGAGGGCACGCGCGAGATCCACAAGATCATGCAGGCCGATTACCTGCTTGGATACCGGACCGACCGTCCGACCCGGTGCGAGTTGCCGGCGTACAAGGGTACACACTGACCATGACCATTTCCTCGAAGTCTCAGAGCCCGCGCACCGCTGACATCTCAGGCGTGCCGATCGATTCCGATCTCTCCCTCGACTTCCTGCGCGTAGTGGAGCAGGCAGCTATCGCCTGCGCCCACACGATGGGGCAGGGGGACCGGCACAAGTCCGATCAGGTCGCGGTCGAGGCCATGCGCAAGGAAATGGACTCGCTGCCAATCGACGGCACGATCGTCATCGGCGAGGGGGAGCGCGACGAGGCGCCGATGCTCTATATCGGTGAGAAGGTCGGCAGAGGCGGGCACGAGTCCAATGATGCGCGCCATCCCGGCGTCGATATTGCCGTGGATCCGCTGGAAGGCACGAACCTGTGCGCGCTTGGCGAACCCAACGCGATAGCTGTTCTGGCGGCATCCGAACATGGCGGGCTGCTGCACGCGCCCGATCTGTACATGGAGAAGCTGGTCGTGGGCCCGAGCTCGCGCCACGTGGTCGACCTCGACGCTCCGGTCCGCTTCAACCTGCGTGCGATTGCGCAATCGCTCGGTCGCCTGGTTGAGGATCTTGTTGTCACCGTGCTCGACCGGCCACGTCATGAGAAGCTGATCGCGGAAATCCGCGAGAGCGGCGCCCGCATTCGGCTGATCGGCGACGGTGACCTGTCGGCCGGCATCACTGCAGCCGTGGTGGGCAGCGGTGTGCATGCGGTGATGGGCATTGGCGGCGCCCCGGAAGGCGTGCTGACGGCGGCCGCGATGCGGTGCCTCGGCGGCGAGATCTTTGCGCGGCTGGTCGTCGACACGCCGGAACACGAAGCGCGGTGCCGGGCCATGGGGATCACGGACTTCAAGAAGATCTATCGATCGAAGGATCTCGCCTCGGGCAAGCACATTGTCTTCGCCGCCACTGGCGTGACGGAGGGGACGCTGCTGAAAGGCGTCCGCTTCTTCGGTGACGGCATCCGCACGACCTCGCTCGTGATGCAGACTGAGCCCCACCGAATCCGGTTCATCGACTCCATCCACGTGCAGCCGGGCAAGGATGGAACTGCAAAGATCCGCTTCTAATCAGATCGCCGTCACGGCGGCCGCTTTCGTGGGCTTCACCGGCTTCACGCTGGTGATGCCGTTCCTGCCGCTCTACATGCGCGAGCTGGGCCTCACCAGCGACGCCGACATCGTGCTCTGGACCGGCGTTACGCTCGGCGTGACGCCCGCCGTGACCGCCCTCTGCAGCCCGCTCTGGGGCCGCGTCGGCGACCGCTTCGGCAACAAGATCCTCGTCCAGCGATCGCTCATCGGCAGCGTGATCATCATGGCCGCGATGGGCTATGCCAGTCGGGCGTGGCACCTCTTCGCGCTGCGCGCGCTCCAGGGTCTGGTGGCCGGTTACGGTCCGCTGACGATTTCCATGGCGGCGCTGTCTGCTCCCCGAGAGCGCATGGCGCAGGCGATCGGGACGGTCCAGACGGCGCAACGCCTTGGCCCTACCCTCGGGCCGCTCATTGGCGGCGTCCTGGCTCCGCTCGTCGGCATCCGGAACGCATTTCTGGTGGCCTCTGGCGTCTATGCAGTGGCCTTTGTCCTGCTGAGCGTGCTCTATACGGAGCCTGCCGCCGGCACGAAGGCCGCCAGCCCGGAGCGGCAGGGCGTCACGTTCGGCAACATTCTCGCCCTCGAAGACTTTCTCCTGCTGCTCGTCGTGATCTTCTGCCTGCAGCTGGTCGACCGGAGTTTCGGTCCGGTGCTGGCGCTCTATCTCAGCGATCTCGGTGTGCCGACGTCACAGGTGCCGGTCCTGGCCGGGGTGCTCTTCTCAATCCTGGCGTTCGCTGGGGCCATCGGGCATCACGCCGCCGCACGCCTGCTGAAGCAGACCCAGGCGCGCACCATCATCGCGGCCACCAGCCTTGCCGGGGCGGTGGCGCTGGTGGTCTTCGCGCTGGCCTCCGCGCCGTGGCTGCTCGTTGTTGCCTCGGCCGTCATCGGCCTCGCGATCGGGACGAGCATGACCGCGGCGTTTACGGCGGCAGGGTCGGTGATTCCGCGGGAGATCCACAGCACGGCGTTCGGGTTTCTCACCAGCGCATCGCTGTCCGGGGTGGCCATCAGCCCCGTGCTGAGCGGTCTTGTCGGGGCCAGGAGTATTCGGGTGGTCTTCGCGGTGGGGAGCGCCGTGCTCGTCGCACTGGCGATTGTGGTGCGGCACGTCATGGTCGCGCGCAATCCCGACATCGAGCGTGCCCCGGCGGTCGACGAATCCTAGTACGCAAATCCTAGTACGATAGCGCC
>CANJYC010000244.1 GCA_947478985.1 Acidobacteriota bacterium
CTGGAGGAGCGTTGCGAGGCAATAGCCCGCCTTGCTGATGAATCCCGTCTTCCCGCCCAGCACATCGACATCGCCGACCCGCACCAGCTGGTTCGTGCTCCGGATGTTGATCTCGTGCTTCCCCATCGGGACCGCGTAGGTCGGCTTCTTCATGATGCTCGAGATCCGCTCGTCCTTGGCGACATAGGAAATCAGACGCGCCATGTCATAGGCCGATGACACGTTAGCCGCCAGCAGGCCAGAAGGATCCTCGTAGTAGGTGTGGTCGAGGCCCAATTCCTCGGCCTTCTGATTCATCCGCTCGATGAAACCCGCCGTGCCCTGCGGCGACACCCGCGCCAACGCCCTGGCGGCGGCATTGTCCGAGGCAATGAGAAGAAGGTGGAGCAGATTGCCAGTCGTAATGTGGTCGCCCGCGTGCAGATAAGTCGTCGAGGCGTGGAAGACATCCGGGCGCTCAATCACGACTTCCCGTGTCAAATCCGGCGTATTTTCAAGAAAGACCGTCGCCGTCATCGCCTTCGTGATGCTGGCGATCGAGCGCACATTCTGCGAATTCGATTCCCAGAGCACTTCGCCTGAAAGCGGGTCGTAGATGATGCCTGCGGCGGCACGGATGTCGGGCACGAGCGAACCCAGTGCGTCGAGTTTGAACTGGGGCTTCTGGGCTTCCTTGAGCTGCCGGGCCGCCAGGGTGGCTCTCGCCCTTGCAACTCGGGCGCGCCGGCCCCGAGCCGAGACTGTCGCTCTTGTTGAAGCTTTCCGGGGCGTCTTCTTCAGCGTCAGTTTCTTGGCTGACGCCGCAAGGGCGGGGGTAGGAGAGGTCGCTATGCCCACGACGGCCAGTGCCGTGAACAAACAAATCGCGCCGACGTTCCTGAAAGACCGAATCATGATCACAGGCAAACCTTTGTGCGACAGCTTGTTACGGACTATTTCGGCATTGTAACAGACAATCTATAGCCTGCAAGGGGTTTTGACAGAACCGTCCGTGTCACATATACCCTTGCCGTAGCCAGATTGTTCACGTCAGCCGACCCTCTCGTCCGGTCGTTTCAACATGAATGCCAGCCCTTCAGCGGCGCTGGTGTCAGAGGTGGTTTGTGAGCTTGTCAGAAACTGAATACGCCGTGCTCCGTCAGACCATCGCGACGCGCGGGACAACGCGCGCGATCCTCCTCCCCGTCACGGCCATCGGCTGGGGCGCAATTACACTGGCAATTCTGCTCGTATCGCCCCATCCGGTGGCGTCGCTCGTGGGGCTGACCGTGCTCGCTGGAGGGTTCGAGGCGATTCATGGCCTGCATGTCGGCGTGGAGCGGATCGGCCGCTATCTGCAGGTCTACTACGAAGCGGACCGCGATACCCCGAAGTGGGAGACCACGGCGATGACCGTCGGGCCGTCACTTCCCGGCGGGGGAACCGACCCCCTCTTCACGGCGATCGTCGGCGCTGCGGCTCTGGTCAACCTCGCCGTCGGCATCCTGAACCGGCCAACCCCGATTGAGCTCATCCTGCTCGCGCTGCTCCACGTCGGATTCCTTATCCGGATAGTCCGCTGCCGGATCGCCGCCGCCCGGCAGCGGGCCGTCGAGCTCGAGAGCTACCGCGCCCTGCGCGTGAACCAGCACGACGACCACTAGCGCCCTCCGGCTATCCAACCAGTTGAAGGCGATCCAACGATTGCCAGTTCGCCACACTACTGTGGCGCTGTGACACGCCTGCGCGCGGCCCTGGCCGTACTGACTGATTCCAGTTTCCCAATCAATTGCCGATTACGCTCGACAGTTGGCCTTTGGCAACCCGCTCACCATTAGTGAGTCTTGCGGTACGGGGTTTGCAAACTTGATGCACGGAGGATCGGTCATGAGTCTCGTGCGGCTCCTTGGGTTTCAAACTCTGCACTGCGGTTGCGTGGTGGGCACCTATCGCGAATCGGCCACGAGTCGTGAGCTGACGTACGTCGAGGAAAAGGGCACCGGCTGCGACGCGCATGGCCATCGCCGCAACCACACGATTCACCCGGACCCGCTCATGAGCCCCGTCTACCAAACCGCCAGAGCGTCTTAAACGATTTCTCTTCGACCTGTGCGGGGGAGCTAGCCGGTACAATCCCCCACAGTGCCTCGCCTCCCGTCTCCTCATTCCGTCGTCAAGCTCGGTCGCTCGACGCTTCGTTTCTATCTCGGCGACTGCCTGGACGTGCTCGGCGCGCTGCCGGCCGGTTCGCTTGATGCGATCGTCACATCACCGCCGTACAACCTCGGGATCAAGTACCGCAGCTACGACGACACGATGCCCCGCTCCAGCTACCTCACGTGGACCGGAGAGTGGGTGTCGCGGGCCACGACCGCTCTGGCTCCCGAAGGTTCGATGTTTCTCAATGTTGGCGCCAAGCCCACCGACCCCTGGACGGCGCTCGATGTGGCGCAGGCGGCCCGGCCGCACCTGCACCTGCAGAACACCATCCACTGGATCAAGTCGATCGCGATTGAGAAGTCGGCAGCCGGCGCGCGGGCAAAACTCGAGGAGGACCTTGCGGTCGGCCACTACAAGCCGATCAACAGCAAACGGTTCCTGCACGACTGCCACGAGTTTGTCTTCCACTTCACCCCGAAGGGCACCACGCCCCTAGACCGCCGGGCAATCGGGGTGCGCTATCAGGACCCGTCCAACGTCGGACGCTGGCAGAACGCCGCGTCCGGCCTCCGGTGCCGGGGAAACACCTGGTTCATTCCCTACGAGACCATTCAGAACCGAGAGAAAGATCGCCCGCATCCTGCGACGTTCCCTCCTCGCCTGCCGGAGATGTGCCTGCGACTGCACGGGCTGGAACGCATCCGTACGGTCGCCGACCCCTTTATGGGACTGGGCTCGACGGCCGTGGCCTGCGTTCAGCTTGGCCTGAACTTCATCGGCGTCGAGATGGACGAGGGGTATCTGCGGGAGGCCATCGAACGCGCACGGACAGCGCATCGACTGGCTTGAGTCCATGCGCTCGGCACATGTAAGCTGGGCCCATGGATTTGCGGCAACTGGAGATCATCCGCGCGATCGCCGAGAGCGGTTCGTTCACCGCCGCCGGTGAGAAACTGCACGTCTCCCAGTCCGCAATCAGCCGCCAGATTCTTCTACTCGAGGAGGCCCTCGGCGAACCGGTCTTTCACCGAATTGGCCGGCGGATCCGCATCACGCCAGCCGGCGAAGCACTCCTCCAATTAAGCAACCGCGTCTTTCAGGATCTCGATGAGACCGTCTCCGCGATCAGCGACAAGCAGGAGTCGCTGCGCGGCACCATGCGCCTGGTCGGTGGCATGACAGTCTGCCTCTACGTGTTCCCCGCCCTGCTCGCCGAGGTGCGCCGCGTGCACCCGAATCTGGACCTGAAGATTACGGTCGGCAGCGCCGAGCGCTCCATCGCGATGCTGCGTTCCGGCTTCGGCGACCTCGGACTCATCACGCTCCCCGTTGAGGCGAACGACCTCGTCTCGGTGCCTGTGCTCCACGAGGAGTTGCTCCTCATCACCTACCCCTCGCACCCGCTGGCGCTCAAGAAGCAGGTCACCCCGGCGGACCTCACGCGCCAGCCGTTCATCCTCTTTGAGACCGGCTCCATCACGCGCCGCATCGCCGATCAGTTCTTTATGCGCGAGCGGATCGAACCCGCGATTGTGATGGAAACGGAGAACGTGGAAATCATCAAGGCCATGGTGCGGCACGGGCTCGGAATCAGCATCATCCCATGGCAGGCAGCCGCTGATGACGTGCGAAACAACCGGCTGTTCTGCACGAGGATCTCAGGACAGTTCCTGCAGCGAGAGACCGGGTGGCTCTATCCGACGATGGGTCGCCTACCCCGGATGGTGACGGAAGTCCTGCGCGTCTTCGAACAGCTGCGCCCCACACTCGAAGCCGCCGCCAGCCC
>CANJYC010000245.1 GCA_947478985.1 Acidobacteriota bacterium
GTACCTCGTGCGCGAGTACGAGCGCAATGTGGAATCGGTCACGGCCGCAGGCGCCGGAGGACGGGCGGTGGCGGTCGAGCGGACCGAGAAGAACCGCTGGCGTGTGGAGACGGGCGGTGCGCCCACCGTCACCGTGAAATACAGGGTCTACGGTCGCGAGATGAGCGTCCGCACCAACTGGGTGGACGCCGGGTTCGCCCTGGTGAACGGCGCGGCCACGTTCATGACGCTCCCGGATTCGATGTTGCGCCCGCACGAGGTCATCCTCAACCTGGCCACCGGCTGGCGGCGCTCGCTCACGGCGCTGCCGGAGATGGCTGGCGGCGAGCATCGCTACCGCGCGCCCGATTTCGACACGCTGGCCGATTCGCCGATCCTCCTCGGCAACCCCACGGTCCACGAGTTCACCGTCGACGGCAAGAAGCACTATCTGGTGAACGAGGGTGAGGCCGGGGTGTTCGACGGCAACCAGGCGGCGAAGGATCTGCAGCTCATAGTGGAGCAGAACCGCCGGTTCTGGGGGTCGCTGCCGTACGACAAGTACCTGTTCCTGAACATCCTCATCGACGCCGACGCCGGCGGCGGTCTCGAGCACAAGGCGTCCTCGGTGCTGCTGGCCGGACGCTGGGCCACGCGCACCAGACGCACCTACCTCCTCTGGCTCGAGCTGGCGAGCCACGAGTTCTTCCATGCCTGGAACGTGAAGCGGCTTCGGCCCGTGGAGCTCGGTCCGTTCAACTACGAGGACGAGGTCCACACACGCAGTCTCTGGATTGCCGAAGGGGTGACCGACTACTACGGCGAGCTGCAGCTTCAGCGCGCGGGCCTCGCCACGCGTGACGAGCTGCTCGAGAGCCTCTCGAACCACATCGAAACAGTCCAGACGGGCCCGGGTCGCCTCGTGCAGTCGGCGGCGGCTGCGTCCTTCGACGCGTGGATCAAGTACTACCGGCCGGATGAAAACACGGTCAACGTGGCGATCAGCTACTACGACAAGGGCTTTCTCCTGGGCCTGCTGATCGACGCGAAGATCCGCAACGCCACCAACGGCGCCAAGAGCCTGGACGACGTCATGCGGGCGGCCTATCAGAAATACTCCGGTGCAAGCGGCTACACGCCGGACCAGTTCCGCGCCGTCGCGGAGCAGGTGGCGGGCACGAACCTCTCGACGTTCTGGAATCAGTACGTCGAAGGCACCGCCGAGCTGGACTACAAGGATCTGCTGGGCGCGTTCGGGCTCCGCTTCCGGCCGGCCGGCCCGCCGAGCACGCGCGCGTCGTTTGGTGCCCTCACGCGCAACGATGCCGGCCGACTGGTTGTGTCGCAGGTGCGCCGCGGCACGCCGGCCTACGAGGCGGGACTTAACGTTGATGACGAAATCCTGGCGATCGATGACTTCCGCGTCCGCGCGGACCGTCTGGCCGCCCGGCTCGAACAGTACAAGCCCGGCGACAAGGTCACCTTCCTCGTCGCCCGGCGGGAACAGCTCATTCGGATCGCCGTCACGCTCGCTCCAGAGCCCGCGAAGGAATGGCGGCTCGAGGTTGATCCCGGCGCCAGCGAGGCCGCGCAGCGTCAGCGCGATCTGTGGATCAAGGGCGGCGGCGGCGCATGACATTCGATCCGGAATACGTGTCCCAGGTTCTCAGCGAGAACTTCGAGGACGCCAAGGCGCTCTTTCTGACGCCCCTGATGGCGATCCACCGCGCGCACCTGGTGATGATCGCGGACCGCGGTATCGTCAGCCGCGAGGACGCGCGCACGCTGCGTGACGCGCTGGCATCGATCTCTCTGAGCGAGATTCAGGCCACCTCCTACGACGGCACCTGCGAGGACCTGTTCTTCTTCGTCGAGCGCCTCCTCGTGCGGGCTGCAGGCGATGCGGTGGCTGGCCGGCTC
This sequence comes from Acidobacteriota bacterium, assembly GCA_947478985.1. Taxonomy (GTDB): domain Bacteria; phylum Acidobacteriota; class Vicinamibacteria; order Vicinamibacterales; family UBA2999; genus CANJYC01. Next base: position 1,900 of record CANJYC010000245.1, read on the forward strand.
CACGTGGCGCGCAGCCGCAATGACATCGACATGACGATGTACCGGATGCGGCAGCGCGAGTTCATCGCCGCGCTGGTTTCGGCGAGCCTCGATCTGCGCAAGGCGCTGACCGACCTCGCGTCGCAGCACCGGGACACCGTGTTTGCCGCGCACACCCACACGCAGCCGGCGCAGGTGTCGACGATCGCGCACTACCTGCTGGCCGTGATTGAACAGCTCGAGCGCGACGCCACCCGGCTCCAGGCGGCGCATGTGAGCACGAACCGGAATCCCCTCGGCGCCTGCGCCATCACCGGCACCGGCTTTCCGATCGATCGCGATCTGACGAGCGACCTGCTCGGCTTCGACGGCCCGACGGGCAATACCTACGGCAGCATCGCGACAGTCGATTACCTGCTGGAGAGTGTGTCGGCGACGGCCGTCCTGCTGGCGGGACTTGGCCGCGTCGTGCAGGACCTGCTGCTCTGGTGCACGATGGAATTCGGCTACCTGCGGCTCACCGATGGTTTTGTGCAGGCGAGCAGCATCATGCCGCAGAAGCGGAACCCGGTGGCGCTGGAACACGCACGCGCGCTCGGCAGCAAGGCACTCGGACAGGCGACGGGCATCGTGCTGGCCGTGCATAACACGCCGTTCGGTGACATCGTCGATACCGAAGACGATCTGCAGCCGCTGGTGGCCTCGATGTTCCGCGACGCACTGCGGGCGACGACACTCGTGGCCGCGGCCATGCGCGGCGCCGAGTTCAACGTCGCCGGCCTCGAGGCGCGGGCCGGTGAGGGCGGCACGACGACGACCGAGCTGGCGGACCACCTGGTGCGCACGCACGGGATGCCGTTCGCGGCGGCGCACGGCATCGCGGCGCGACTGCTCGCCGCACGCCGCGAGCGCCCGGATGCGCCGCTCGGGGCCGCGCTCGGCGCGGCGTCGGGCGAACTGCTCGGCACGCCACTCAACTACACCGACGCCGAGGTTGCCGAGATCCTCAGCCCGCGGCACTTTATCGCCGTACGGCGCACGCATGGCGGGCCGGCGCCGGACGAGACGGCGCGCGCGCTGACGGCCTCGCGGGCAGCGCTCGAGCGTGACCGCGGCTGGCTTGCCGGCATCCGCAAAGGCCTCACGTCCGCCGATGCGCGGCTGCGGGATCGGCTGGCGGCGCTATGAGCACGCGGATGCAGCGCAGTTACATGCGCGTGCTCGTGATCTGGGTGGTGGTGCTCGCGGCGCTCTACCTCTTTCAGCAGGCGTTCAGCTAATGCACTGGATCGACTGGACGATCATCGCCGTCTATCTCGTCTGGATTGTCTGGGACGGCCTGCGGCTCACGAAGAGGAGTCACGAGCTCGAAGGCTATTTCCTCGCCAGCCGCAGCCTGCCCTGGTGGGCGGTGGGGCTTTCCGTGATGGCCACGCAGCTCAGCGCCATCACGATGATCGGCACGACCGGGCAGGGCTATCTGAGCGGCATGCGCTTCCTGCAGTTCTATTACGCGCTGCCGCTGGCGATGATCGTGCTCTCGGTGACGCTCGTCCCGTTCTTTCACAAGGCCAACGTCTACACGGCCTACGAGTATCTCGAACAGCGCTTCGACGCGAAGACGCGCGCCTTCACGAGCCTGCTCTTCCTCTTCTCCCGCAGCATGTCGCTTGGCGTTGTCATCTCGGCGCCGGCCGTCGTGCTCTCGGTGGTCATGGGGCTGAGCGTCACGAGCACCGCCCTGCTCATCGCGCTGCCGACGGCGGTCTACACCATGTTCGGCGGTGTGCAGGCGGTGACCTGGACCGACGTGAAACAGATGGTCCTCATCGTCGGCGGCCTGGCCGCCGCCTTCATCGTGCTGGTGATGAGGCTGCCGCACGACGTGAGCCTCGTGCAGGGGCTGCACATCGCCGGCGTGACGGGCCGCCTGCAGACGTTCGACTTCTCCTTTGACCTCACCAACCAGTACACGTTCTGGTCCGGCACGATCGCGGCGCTGTTCCTGTTTTGTTCCTACTTCGGCACCGACCAGAGCCA
>CANJYC010000246.1 GCA_947478985.1 Acidobacteriota bacterium
AGCGGGCGCGGGCATATGCGAAGCGGCTGGGAGCCGAACTGGCGGTGGTCGACAAGCGCCGCACCGAGGACGGCACCGCGGAAGTGATGAACGTGATCGGTGACGTCGAAGGGCGGATCTGTATTCTGCAGGACGACATCATCGATACGGCCGGCACGATTCAGAAGGCGGCGCTGGCGCTGAAGACGTCGGGTGCCGAGCGCGTCCTGGCCTGCGCCGTGCACGGGGTGCTGTCGGGGCCGGCGCTCGATCGCATCGAGCAGTCGCCGCTCGACGAGTTGATCGTGACGAACACGATCCCGCTGCGCGGCGACGCGCAGAACAGCAAGAAAATCGTCGTGCTCTCGGTGGCGCGGCTGTTGGGACAGGCGATTCAGAGCATTCACGAAGAGACGTCGGTGTCGTCGCTCTTCGTTTAGGAAAAGGCATATGGAAGCAACGCTTGACGTGGTGAAGAGGGAAGGGCGCGGCAAGAACGAGGCGAATCGCCTCCGCGCAGCGGGCCGGATTCCGGCAGTCGTCTATGGCGCGCGCAAGGAAGGGCAGGCGCCCGAGGGTGTCGCTGTAGCCGTCGATCCGAAGGCGCTCCTGCGAATTCTGCGCTCGGAGTCCGGTGCCAACACGCTGATCAGCCTCAAGGTTGAAGGCGCGCAATCACACGTGATGGTCAAGGAATACCAGATTGACCCGGTCACGCACACCCTGCTCCACGCTGACTTCTACCAGCTCGCCATGGACAAGGCGATCACGGTGACCGTGCCGATCCTGATCAAGGGTGAGCCGCGCGGCGTGAAGCTGCAGGGCGGCATGCTCGACTTCGTGACGCGCGAAATCCATGTGGAGTGCCTGCCGACCGACATTCCCGAGCACATCGACATTGACGTCACCGAGCTGATGCTGAACCAGGCGATCCGGCTGCGCGACCTGCCGGTGAGCCCGAAGTGGAAGCCGGTCACCGAGCCCGACACGATGCTGGTGCACGTTGTGCTGCCGAAGGCCGAGGAGGCTGCGGCCGCAGCGGATGCGGCGCCGACGGCAGGGGCCGAGCCCGAGGTCATCAAGAAGGGCAAGGACGACAAGGACAAGGACGACGAGAAGAAGAAGTAGCCGTGCGGGTGATCGTCGGGCTGGGGAATCCCGGCCGCGAATACCGCGAGACCCGCCACAACGTCGGGTTCATGGTGGTCGACGAGATCGCCCGGCGGCACGGCCTCTCGCTGGCCCTGGCCCCGTCGCAGGTGCCGGATGCAATGGTCGCCAAGCGTTTCGGCGCCGAGCCGGTGCTGGTGGCCAAGCCGCTGACGTTCATGAACCGCAGCGGCGAGGCGGTGGCGGCGCTGGCGCGCTACTACGACATCGTGCCGGAAGACATTCTGGTCGTGGTCGACGAGGTGGATTTGCCGTTCGGCCGATTGCGCGCCAGGGCGCGCGGTACGGCGGGGACGCACAACGGGCTCAGGTCGATCGTGGATCGCCTGGGTACGACGGAGTTTCCCCGGCTTCGGCTGGGGGTGGGGCGCGGTGATGCGAGGCGGGAACTCGCGGATCACGTGCTCTCGAAGTTCGAGGCGTCGGAACAGCCGGCGCTCGAAGAGTTCATCATCCGGGCGGCCGATGCCGCCGAGATGTTCGCCGTGGACGGCATCGCGAAGGTGATGAACGCGTTTAACCCGGAGGCCACGGCTCCGGACGGTTAGCGGCTGGCGCCGCTACTCCTTCCCGCATCTGGCGGGCATAGTCCAGAAGGAGACTTATGAACAGGAAGTACGAGCTCGTGTACGTCGTGTCCCCCGACTCGACCGAAGAGCAGGTCACCGAGCTGCACACGCAGATCGAGGGGATTGTCACGCGCATGGGCGGGACAATTGAGAAGACCGAGAACTGGGGCCGGCGCAAGCTCGCCTACGTGATCGGTCGGCACAAGGAAGGCACCTACGTCATCGAGGTGATTGTCGGCAGCGGCGAGATCATGAAGGAAATCGATCGCCGTCTGAAGGTGATCCCTGATGTCGTCATCCGCCACCTCGTGGTGCGGGTCGACGAGGACGAGAAGATCGTCGAGCGGGCGCGCGGGCTCCGCACCAAGACGTCGCAGCGTCGGCGTCTCGCACGCGGCCTGCCGGCGGACCGGCTGCCGGGTGAAGGACAGCGCGACAGTGACGGCGACGATCGCGACGACCGCTTCGATATGGGCGGGGAGGACATGCGATGAACGGCAGCAAGAGAAGTTTCGGCAGCGGCGGCAGCAGCAGCGGTGGTGGTGGTAGCCGTGGCCGCGCAGGCGCGGCGGGCGCGGCTGGTGCCGCAGGGAAGGACGGCCAGCGCCGTCCGATGTTCCGGCGCCGCAAAGTCTGCAAGTTCTGCTCGGACAAGATCGACGACATCAACTACAAGGACGTCAAACTCCTGATGCCGTTTGTGCCCGAGCGGGCCAAGATCCTGCCGCGGCGGATTTCTGGGACGTGCGCCAAGCACCAGCGGAAGCTCCGGACGGCGCTCATGCGCGCGCGCCAGCTTGCGCTCATTCCGTACACCTCGGAGTAGTCCAATGGAAATCATTCTGCGAGAGACCGTCGACCATGTCGGCAAGCGCGGCGAGATCGTCAAGGTCGCCGACGGCTACGCCCGCAACTACCTGCTGCCGCGGAAGCTGGCCCTGCCGGCCACCGAGGGCAACAAGAAGCACGTCGAGCGCGAGCGCAAGATCGTGGAAGCGCGCGAGGGCGAGGAAAAGGGACGCGCGGCGGCCATCGCCGTGCAACTCGCGTCCGTGGAGATCAGGATCGCGCGCCGTGTCGGCGAGACCGAGGCGCTGTACGGGTCTGTGACCAGCGGCGACATCGCCGACTTCCTCAAGGCCCAGGGCTTCGAGATCGATCGCCGCAAGCTGATCCTGCCCGAGCCGATCAAGACCATCGGTGACCACAATGTGCCCCTCAAGCTGCACCGGGAAGTGACGGTGCCGCTGACGGTGCGCGTGGTGAAGGAAGGCGCGCCCGTCGCAGGGTAGTAGGCGGCAGGCGGTAGGCTGCACGAAGTTGGGCCGGGTCCTCGGGGACCCGGCCTTTTTTCTGATGAGTCGTAAGGAGACACGCGAATGGCTGTAGAGGTCGGAACCAAGGCGCCGGACTTCACGCTGCCGAACCAGGATCGTGCTGCGGTCACGTTGAGTGGCCAGCTCGCACAGGGTCCGGTGGTGCTGGCGTTCTTTCCTGGGGCATTCAGCGGCACCTGCACCAGCGAGGCCTGCACCCTCCGCGATCAGGCAGCCGAATTGGGCACGCTGTCCGCAACGGTGCTCGGCGTAAGCGTCGATACGTTCTTCGCACTGAAGGCGTGGCGCGATGCGGAAAAGCTTGGGTTCCCGCTGTTGAGCGATTTCAACAAAGAGGTGATCGCCCTCTACGGTGTAGTCAACCCGGACATGATCGGGCTCAGGAACATCGCCAAGCGGGCCATCTTCGTCATCGATCGCGGTGGCGTGGTTCGACATCGCGAAGTCCTCGACGACGCACGCAACGAGCCGGACTACGCCCGGATCCGTCAGGCGCTCGCGGCGCTCTGAGTCGCGGGCCGGTTCGCATTCCGCGTTTCTGTTAAGATCCGGCTCCTTCCCAACCTGTACCCAGAATGGCCGAGACCGTTGTCACCGCGGCGGAGCGCACGCTTCCACACAACCTGGAGGCCGAGCGCTCCGTCCTGGGAGCCATCCTCGTCCACAACGACGCGTTCAACCTCGCGGTGCAGGTGATCACCCCCGCGGACTTCTACCGCGACGCGCACCGCCGCATCTTCGACAGCATGATTTCGCTCAACGAGCGGAACCAGGCGATTGATTTCGTCACGCTGAAGGAGGAGTTGTCGCGCGCCGGCGAGATCGACGCCGTCGGCGGCCCTGCCTACA
>CANJYC010000247.1 GCA_947478985.1 Acidobacteriota bacterium
GTCATCTCCTACAGCCGTCGATATCAGTACCTGGTGGCCTTCAATTCGAGTCACGCCCCCTTCAACGTGCCCGTTGTTCGGCGGGCGCTGAACTACGCGGTCGACCGGAAAGAACTGCTCCAGGACGTACTCCAGGGGCACGGCGTGGCCTCGACCGGCCCACTCTGGTCGAAACACTGGGCGTACGACCACTCATTGACGCCGTATTCGTTCGATTCGGCACTCGCGCAGTCCCTGCTGGAGGGTGCGGGGTTTCGATCCGAAAAACATGCGGGACGGCCCGATTCGCGTCTCCGCTTCACCTGCATGATCCCAGCGAATTTCAGCCTCGTCGAACGCGTCGGCCTTGAGGTGCAAAAGCAGCTCTACGGGGTCGGCGTGGACATGCAGTTCGACGTCGTGCCGATTGAGGAGTTCAATGAACGCATCGGCACCGGCCGTTTCGAGGCGATCCTGATCGACATGGTGAGTGGCCCGTCCTTCGACCGCTCGTATCTGTTCTGGGCATCGACTCGGCAGTTCAAGGGACTCAACGTGTTCGGGTACGAAAATGCTGAAGCCGAACGGTTGTTCGGCGTATTGAGGCAGTCGACGAACGAGGCGGCTATCCGTTCCGCCACGAGCAACCTGCAGCGCGTGCTCCTCGAGGATCCGCCGGCGCTGTTCCTCGCCTGGAACGAACGGTCACGGGCCGTCAGGCGCGACTTCCAGGTGGTGCGCGAACCGGACAGAGACCCGCTCTTCTCGATCTGGCGCTGGCCCGCCGCCGATCGCCGCGTTGCCCTTCAGTGAAGAAGATCTCGACGCGATTCGCGCTGTTGATGGCGGCGGCGGCGGTACTGCCGCTGCTGGCGTACGGGGCGATCTCGATCCTCTCGCTGCGGACTGGCGCCCAGCAGGCCGTCATCCAGGGAAACATCAACGTCGCCCGCCGCGCGGCCGAGCAGATCGAGCTGTACGTGGTCAGCAGCGTCAAGATCCTCAAAGCGGTATCCGCCGACCTGCAGCAGACAGGCCTCGAGCGCTGGCAGCAGGACCGCATCCTGAAGAACTTCGTCCTCGAGTTTCCCGAGTATCGCGAGCTGACGCTGCTCGATGAGAACGGGCGTCCGACCGTCTCGAGCAGCCTCGGCCAACCCACCATCGGTGTGCCCGGCTCTGAAGGGGTCAACATCGAGGGCGCCCTGATGTCGCGCTTCTCGGTCGACGACGTGGACCTGCTGCCCACCGCGGTCGTGGCAGTCCGACTCAACGGGACACAGGACGGCGAGTGGCTCGTCGGGCGCCTGAATCTTGAGGAGATGTGGCGGATGGTCGACCGCATCCGTGTCGGCGAACGCGGCTACGCCCTCGTCGTCACAGGCGACGGCCTCCTCCTGGCACACGGCGACCCGGACTCGAAGTCCCGCGTGGCACGCGGCGACACCATGCTGCAGCACCCGATCTTCGCGCAGATGAAGACGATGCCCGAGGGCGTGGCCACCAGCGCGCAGCAATACCGGGACGAGCGCGGCGAGATGCTTGGCGGCGGCGCACGCATCGCCTCGCTCGGCTGGATCGTCATGGTGGAACAACCCATCGCGGAAGCCTTTGCGATCCCGATCCGCCTCCAGTACCAGCTCGGAGTTGCCATCGGTCTTGCGCTGCTCGCCATGCTCGCGGTCGGTTACTTCTGGGGTCGAAGCTTCATTGCGCCAATCATGGCGCTCACGCGCGGAACCAAGGCGCTGGCGGCGGGCCATCTCGACGAGCGCGTGGTCGTCTCGTCGAACGACGAGCTCGGGCAGCTCGGCGATGCCTTCAACAACATGGCGGACCGCCTGGTCGAACTTCAGGAGGATGTCCGAAAGAAGGAGCGCCAGGCGATCTTCGGACGCATCGCCATCGGCCTGGTACACGACCTCTCGCATCCGATCCAGAACATCGGCAACAGCTGCAAGCTGATCGTGAAGATGTTCGACGACCTCGAATATCGCAAGAGTTTCCGCACGACGGTCGAGCGGGAACTGGCGCAGGTCAAGCGCGTGCTCGACGATCTGCGCAACATCGCCAAGCCGCTGCCCCTCGAATCCTTCCCGATCGACATCAATAGGGCGCTCACCGAGCTGGCCGAGTCGATGCAGGCCACAGCCGAAGGGTCAGGGCTCACGCTGGGCACTGAGTTCCTGCTGGGCCCGCTCTTTATCGAGGGAGACCTGTTCGCGCTCAACCGCGTCTACCGCAACCTGATCATCAACGCGTTCCAGGCGACCGGGCCGCGCGGCGCGGTCGTCATCCGGACGATGCGGCAGGACGGCAAGGCCGTGGTGGAAGTCGCCGACACCGGGTGCGGCATCCCCCAGGATCGGCTCGGCACCATCTTCGAGGACTTCGCCACGACCAAGCGTCAGGGCCTCGGGCTCGGCCTCGCCATCTCGAAGAAGATCGTGGAGCAGCTCGGAGGGACGATCGAGGTGGCGAGCGAGGTGGGCGTCGGGACGACCTTCACCCTCCGCTTCCCGCTGACCAAGGCGCGGCCGTCACAGCTGGCGGCCGTCTAGCGTACAGAACAAACCCGGCGCTTCGTGCGCCGGGTTGAAAAGGGGGACGTCCGCTTTACTGCTACTTCTTGGGGAGGATCGAATCCTTGAGCGGCTTGGCGATGCGCGCCTTGACGACGGTCTTGGCGGCAATCTTGATGGCCTCGCCGGTGGCCGGGTTCCGGCCCATACGTGCCTTCCGCTTCTGCACAACCAGCTTGACCATGCCGGGCAGCACGAATTCGCCCGAACGCTTGAGTTCCTTCTCGGCCAGCTCGGTCAGCGCGTCAAAAAAATCACGTGCCTGTGTGCGCTTGACCTCGAAGCGTTCGGCGAAATGCGCGAACAGCTCCGACTTGCCCATTCTGCGGGCCTCTGCCATCTTGTCCCCCGTTCAATGCGCGTCGATCGTGTGGGCCGCGGCTGCGGTGCGCGCGTTCATGACTGCCGCGGAATCTTTAGTGAATCGGCCGTAATGCTAGCGCGCGTGCCTAACGCTGTCAATGAACGGACGCAGGAAAACCGAAGAAAACAGGCCGAAGTGCTAGAATTTTGATCGGATGCCAAGCCCGTCGACCCTCGAGACCTTTCCCAACCCCCGCCCGGGACGCGACTACGAAATCGCCATCGGGTGTCCGGAATTCACCTCGGTCTGCCCGATGACCGGCCTGCCGGACTTCGGCGAGATCCGCGTGACCTACGTGCCAGGCGATCGCTGTATCGAGTTGAAATCGTTGAAGTACTACTTCGTGGACTTCAGGAATCGCGGCATCTTCTATGAGGCCGTGACCAACCAGATTCTTGATGATCTGGTCGCGGCCTGTCAGCCGGTGCGGATGACGGTGGTCGGTGATTTCTCGGTCCGCGGCGGCATCAAGACAGTGGTCACGGCAACCTATACGGCGGCGTGACCCACCGGGTCCCGATCGAGCCGGCTCTCGACCTCCACGCCTTCGCCCCACGCGACATCCGATCAGTCGTCGAGGAATACATCAACGCCGCACACCTCGCGGGCCTTCGTGAAGTCCGCCTCATCCACGGACGTGGCATAGGGGTGCAACGCGGCATCGTCCAGCAGGCACTCGAACATCACGCGCTGGTCACCGAGTTCTGGGATGCCGGCGAGACGCTCCTCGGAGCAACGGTCGCCCGGCTTCGCGGGTAGTCGCTACCAGCGCAGCACGCGGCGCCCGCGCCACAGCGGTCCCTCCACGACATACTGCCACTCGGGATTGCGGGCGATGTCGCGCAGTGACCGGTGCACGCGGTCGAACGTGTCGAGGTGCTCGTCCTCACACTCGAAATAGGTGACGAAATCGAATTCGCCGCCTCGCGCGTAGCCATCGGGGTTGTGATAGAGGCGACGGTAGA
>CANJYC010000248.1 GCA_947478985.1 Acidobacteriota bacterium
CTGCCGCGGGCCGCGGAACGCGATCTCGCCCTGGTGGCCAGCGCGCAGCCCGATGCGCTCCCGCCGGGCATTCGCCGTCGTACCGACGCGCTCATTGCCGGCATCAGCGCGCCAGCGGAGAACGAGCGACTGCAGTTTGTGCTCCAGTTCGTCGAGCACAAGGGCCTGACGCCGCTCACGGCGGCGGGCAAGGTGGACATCCGTCGTTATCTCGCCGGGATCGTATTCCGTGTATCGGCGGAAATCGTCTCGCTGTCGGCCCGACGGCTGAATGATCCCAGCATCGATCTGGTCGAGCGGCTGACGCGGTTCCGGGATCGGGGCCTCTCTTCCGATACGTCGATCTTCGCCGACTACGGAATCGAGGAGACGCTCGCGGCCGTCAAGGCCAAGGGGCTGCTCCCTGCGGTTCGCCGCGTGGCGATCATCGGGCCTGGTCTCGATTTCACGGACAAGCACGAGGGGTACGATTTTTATCCCGAGCAGACGAGCCAGCCGTTTGCGGTGATCGACTCGTTGATTCGTCTCGGTATGGCGAACGCGAGTCAGCTGCAGATGACCACCTTCGACCTGAGCACGAGGATCAATCTCCACCTCGCCGCGCTGCGCGAACGCGCGGATCGCAAGGACGCCTACGTCCTGCAGTTGCCGCGTGCGATGGACATGCCCTGGACCCCTGGGCTTGCGGACTACTGGAAGCGCTTTGGCGACCGAATCGGAGAAGAGACCGCGCCGGCCGCGGTGCCGCCGACGGTGGGGAAGGTGCAGATGCGGGCGGTACGGGTGCGCCCTGGCGTGATGGCGTCGCTGACCCCGAGGGATCTCAACATCGTGCTGCAGCGGATCGAACCGCTCGCCGACGGTGAGCGGTTCGACCTCATCGTCGCGACCAACGTGCTCACCTATTACGACGCGTTCGAGCAGTCGCTGGCGCTGCTCAATATCGCGACGATGTTGAAGCCGGGCGGGATGCTGCTCACCAACAATGGCGTCTTCGAATTGCCGGAGACACCGATGGCGTGGATCGGATCGACCGATGTCACCTACATGCGGCTGCCGGACGTGGGTGACACCGTCGATCGCGTGTTCTGGTACCAGCGGCAGTAGCCGCACGGGCCGGACCTAGGGCACGCAGCGCGCCGCCTTGTTCGAGGGGTCCGTCTGCGTGCCACCAGGCTTGTCCCGATAGACCATGTGACAGTTCTCACAGGACGAAGCCAGTTGATTGGTGGACTCGATGACCGCATCGCGGTTTCTGGTCTGTGACGCACGATACGCCGCCCGCCCGGCGCTCACCATGTCCCTCGTAAACGTATTCCAGTCCTGCCGTTCGACAGGGACCGAACGACCGTTCTCGCACCGGCGCCCAGGCGTGAGCAGCAGCGGAGCTGCCTCGGAAATTGAGATGGCCGCGAAGTCGATCATCTCCCAGCCCGAATAGATGCCTGCTCCCCAGTCGGCCCAGGAGAACGCGGTCGTGCCAGAGGTATACGGCGTCTTTTCCGCAGAGGGGTCCTGTCCCTGTGCATTGAAAATGATGTTCGAGCTAGGGAAGAGAATCCCGCGCATGACCTGCGCGAGTGTGCCCACTGGCGGAAACGCCGGTGTCCCGGCTGCGGGAGCGGCCGCCCGGGCTGGCGGTGTACTGACTCCCGTCCAGCCGACTGAGGACATCTCGGCCTGGGTCACGCCCAGCTCAGACTGACCCGCAGGAAAGCCACCGACCTTGATCAGGTACGCGACGACATCGGCCGTCTGCTGGGGAGTGAGCGAGCCAGGGCGTGTCTGCGGCATCGTCTTTCCGATCTTGGTGGCGAGATCCCACAGCGGGTACTCGCTCCAGTTTCGGATGAAGCTCTCACCGGTGAGCGGCGGCCCCAGGCCGCCCTGGAGCGACGCGGCGTGGCACGGGGCACATGCCTGGTAGATCTGCTGGCCGCGTCCCGCCTGGGCGTCCGTATAGATCCCGTCTTTGACGCTGCGCGGCTGCTGCGCGTCGAGCACGACGGTCAGCGACGCCACATAGATGATGAGCGAGAGGGCAACTGCGATAGTGGGGAGGAGTCGCGCGGCAGCGCCGCGTCGAGCGCCGAGGAAGAGAGTCGTCACCGGATGTGCCTCCAGACTGTGACCGCCGTCCTGGGGAACGCAACTGCGGCGCGATGATAACGCAAGTGTCTGGTGCGGGTGCAGTGAATCCGCTTGACAAGCCAAGACAGCTCTGGCACTTTGCGGGCCTACCGGCCAGGGCTGCAGGCCAATACAGGTTGGAGGTTCCGATGCGTCGTCGACTCCTCGCCTCTTCTGGTTCGTCGGCCGCCGTGGCGGCCGTTCTCTTGTTCGCGCTGGTGCCTGTGTCCGGGCAGGCGCCGGCTCCGGGCACGCCCTCACGACGCACCCCATCGGCACCGGCCGCATCGAGGCCGGCTCCGCCCAGGAGTGCCCCCTCCAAGACCACGGTGCCTCGCACGCCGTGGGGACATCCGGACCTGCAGGGCTTCTGGGCCACGCCAAGCACCGTGGCCACCCCGCTTGAACGGCCGGAGTCGGTCGGCGGTCAGGAGTTTCTCAGTGACGAGGATCTGGCCGCGCGGGAGGCCTGGGTCAGGAACCGCCGCGACAACTCAAATACCGCCAGCCGGTTCCAGCCGAACGCCGATCCTGTCGGGAATTACAACGACTTCTGGACGCCGGAAGAGGCCCGGATGTCGAAGCGGACGGCCCTCATCGTTGATCCGCCAAGCGGCCGTGTTCCGTCACTGACGCCGGCTGCGCAGAAGAAGGAACAGGAGGAGGCGGCCGCGCGGCGAAGTCGTGGGCCAGATGTCACCGACGATCCTGAGGACCTCGGGCTGTGGAGCCGCTGCATCACGCGCGTCGGCGCGCCGATCATTCCTGGGCCGTACAACAACAATTACCAGATCGTGCAAAGCCCGACGTCGGTCGCGATCATCGCGGAAGTGATCGACATCCGAATTATCCCGCTGGACGGCCGGCCTCATGCGCCGTCAAACGTACGAGGCTATCTGGGCGATTCGCGTGGCCGGTGGGAGGGCGACACCCTCGTCGTCGAAACCACAAATTTCAACAACCGGAACAATTTCAGGGGCTCGGGTGAGGGTTTGCGACTCGTCGAGCGCTTCACGCGTACGAGTCCGAACTCGCTCAACTACGAGTTCACCGTTGAGGACCCGACGACGTTCACCGCACCGTGGACAGCGACCAACACGATGAGCACGCTCGATGGCGTGCTCTACGAGTACGCGTGTCACGAAGCCAACATCAGCATGTTCGCGTCGCTCCAGGGCGCGCGGGCGGCCGAGAAGCAGAAGGCGGCCGGCACGGCTCCGGCTGGAAGCCCGAGATGAGGGACGTCCGGAGATAGGACAGGCTAGGCACGGGTCCGTATGCGTGTCTGTCTTGGTGCCGCCACGATGGCGGCTGTCCTGTTTGCCGGCGCCTGCAGGCGTCCCGTTCCGCCGCCGGAGTTTAGACCCGTTGGCGACATGAAGCAGATGATGAACTGGGTCGTGGATCCGGCAGCCAATGTCGTGTGGGGTTCGGTCAGCACCGTCGTGTCCAGAGAAGGCACGGAGGAACGTGGTCCTGACAGCGACGAGGCGTGGGCCGACGTCCGCAATCACGCCGCCATGCTCGCGGAGGCCGGCAATCTGCTGTTGATGGATGATCGGGCGCCGGATCGCGACGCGTGGACCGGCTTTGCGCACGCGTTGACTTCCGCCGCCCAGGCGGCCATACGCGCAGCCGAAGCCCGGAATCGCTCCGCCCTGCTCGGCGCCGGAGAGCAGATCTACCCGGTCTGTCTCGATTGCCACCAGCGATATGCGCCTGGACTCGGCCCGACCATGCCCAGATGATGCGGGGA
>CANJYC010000249.1 GCA_947478985.1 Acidobacteriota bacterium
CTGGCGGATGCGGGGGAGCTTGCCGGCCTCGGTCTTTTCGCGGGCGATCGTCACGCGCTCGGGGTTCTTGAGATGGCGCTTCGCGATCGACATGATGCGCGCCGGCATCGTTGCCGAGAAGAGCGTGGTCTGCCTGGTCGGCGGGGTCGACTCGAGGATCAGGTCGAGGTCTTCGGCGAAACCCATGTCGAGCATCTCGTCGGCCTCATCGAGGACGAGGATCTTGATGGCCTGCAGGTCGAGCGTCTTGCGCCGCAGGTGATCGAGCGCGCGGCCCGGCGTGGCGATGACGATGTCGCAGCCGCGGCTGAGCGCCCGGATCTGCTGGTCCATCGAGGCACCACCGTAGAGCGGGATGGAGGTTACACCGGTGCCCTTGGCGTACTTGTGAATGGCTTCCGCCACCTGCATCGCCAGTTCGCGCGTCGGCACCAGGACCAGCCCTCGAGTGGCGGGAACCTTGGTCCGCCGCGTCTCGCCCTTGCCGGGCGCGGGTTCTGCAGCGGCCAGCAGGTGCAGCATCGGCAGCGCGAATGCCGCGGTCTTGCCGGTGCCTGTCGCTGCCTGGGCGAGGATGTCGCGCCCCGTCAGGATGAGCGGGATGCTCTCGCGCTGGACCGGTGTGGGTTCCTCGTAGCCAAGGACGGTAAGCGTCTTGAGGAGGTCGCCGGACAATCCGAGGGAGGAGAAGGTGACTGTTGCGGGGGTGGTGCGGGAAGGCATTCCCCCATTGTCCCTCAATATCGGACGGTCAGGCCGATTGTTGCGCGCCAGAATTGCAGCCGCGCGGGCCCGCCGATCGACGTGCCGCTCGGCACATCACGGTTAAGGCTGCTGAAACGGCGCAAATCGAAGCGAAGACCCGTCCGCGTGCCGAGCATGCCGATGGCGCCACCGCCGATATTGAACGCCGTCAGGGTGGTGTTGATTGGCAGGACCCCCCTGATGTCGTCAATGGCGACATCCATCAGGCCGATGCCGCTGACTAGATACGGGCGCAGCGACTCGTGGGTGAGCGACAGCGGTGCCGCGACGAGCACATTTCCGGTCAGGGTCTGCAGGCGGCTCTGCGTGACGAGAGGGCCGAGCGACGGGCAGCTGCCGCCGGACGGGGTCCTGTCACAGGCCGGATTCTGGAAGAATCCCAGGAGAAAGGCGTAGTCCGCTTCCGCGCCAACGACGCCCTTGAGCACCGTCGCCGAGCCGCCGAAGGTCACCTTGGTGCGCTGCCGGCCGCCGTACTCGGGATCGAGAAGCGTGGTCGTGCCTCGGAACGCTGGTCCGACGAACGGGGTGAAATACCACTCCGCCCCTGCGGGCCTGGGCGCCGCGCAGCACAGCAGCACGGTCAGCAGCGTGACGAGGCGCAGACGATCAGCCAAGCAGGGAGAAGAAAATCCGTGCGAAGGGGGACACCGTCACGTCGCCATTGGCGAGCGGAAACGGCGCACTGAGGCCATCGCTGTTGGCCAGCAGGATGAGCGTGATGTGTTCGGCCGGCACCTTGATGATGAGCGATGAGTAGGCGCCGGAGGCCTGACCGAAGTGCCACTTCACCTGGTGGCCGCCCACGACCTGCACGAACCACCCCAGCCCCATGGGTGACACGCCCTGCCGCTTCCAGGCTTCGTCGAGCGTGGCGCGCCGGACGATGGCCCCGGCATCGAGCGCCGCGTCGAGCCGTGCGAGGTCGTTGGCCGAGGCCACCAGGCCGTCGGTGGCGCCGAGCAGGGGGACGCGATAGTCGGATGCGGTTGCGCGTCGATTCGCGTCGACGCGGTAGGGGACGGCGATCCTCTGCAGCGTCGCGATGTAGCTATTGAGCTTCTGCGTGGAGATCAGCAGGCGCACCGCGGAACCGGAGCCCGGCAGGACGTCGGCACCGGGTACCGCGTCCTCCATGAACCGATCGAGTACCTCCTGCACCATCGTGATTACGAAGGGGCTGCCCGTGCATTCTTCCACCGCGCGGCCTAGTCCACTGAAGCGGGTGCGGCTATAGGCGAAGCCGCTGGCACTGGTATGTGAGAGCACTTGCCGGAAGGTGGCGGTGCGGTCAGGAAACGTGGGAGACCAGCGAATCAGGAGGTCGTCGAGCAGCGCATTGCCGCTATCGACGCACCGTCGGAGGATGAGCGAGGAGGCGACGGTCTGGGTGAGGTCATTGACGGCGAAGGGCGTATTGCGCGTGACCGGAATGGCGCCGTCGATCTTGGCGAGGCCGAACCCCCGGTCCCAGACGATGTCGCCGTTCTGTACGATGGCGGCGGCCATGCCGGGGATGCCCGCCTGATCGCGCAGGGCCCCGAGGTATCGCTCAAAGAGCGAAAACGTCAGGCTCTGTGCTGCGGTCTGCTGCCCGAGTGCAAAGACCGCCACGAGCACCGTGGCGACGACCCTGATAATGGACAAGAAGTTGGGTGGCGAAACCGCTGCTAAATACTAGCATCGGAAGGGCCAAGGCTGTGTTACAGTCTCATCGGTTTCTCATATGCGATCCCCGCTGGCACATCAGTCCGCCCCAGGGCGGCGGCTCCCACGGGCCCTCGTGGTCCTGGCGCTGCTCGCGGCGACCGTGTCGCTGCAGGCACAGGATGCGCTTCGCATTGTCCCGCTCGTGCGCGATGACCGGGTGCTGGTCAGCTTCGACATGGCTGACGGCTTTACCGATGATGTACGCGCGGCCATCCTGAGCGGTCTCAAAACCACCTTCACCTACACCGTTGAACTTCGGCTCGATGTGCCGGTCTGGGCAGACCGGACGATCGGTTCCGCCGTGGTTGCCAACAGCGTCGCCTACGACAACCTCACGCGTCGGCACTCGATCATGCGGATGATCGACGGTCGCATGGACGAGTCGCAGGTCACCGAGGACGAAGCGGTCGTCAAGCACTGGATGACGTCGTTCAAGCAGCTTCCGCTCTTCCGCACGATGGTGCTGCAGCCGAACCGCGATTACTACGTGCGCGTCAGCGCCGTGGCCCGGCCGACCAACGGCTCGATTCTCTGGCCCTGGGGATCCGGCACGTCGGCCCAGGCCAAGTTCACCTTCCTCCGCTGACGCGGGGCGTCACGCCCTCGCGGACCCTAACCCGTAAATTTCTCCGTACTTCTTCTCGAGATACCGCAGGTACGGCCCTGGGTCGACCGGCGCGCCCGTGATCCGCTGTGTCAGTTCCTGCGGCTCGTACTTCCGGCCGTGTTCATGGAGCGAGGACCGCAGCCACGCGAGGATGGTCGAGAAGTCGCCGCGCGCAATGTCCTCGTCGCGCGACGGGTGCGCCTGCGCGTAGGACTCCCAGAGCTGGGCCGAGATCAGGTTGCCGAGCGTGTACGTGGCGAAGTAGCCGAAGAGCCCCGCTGCCCAGTGGATGTCCTGCAGCACGCCGTGCGCCGCATCCGGCGGGGTGAGGCCGAGATAGTCCCGCGTCTTCGTGCTCCAGGCCTCGGGCAGGTCGCGCACCTGCAAAGTGCCGTCGATGAGCGCCACCTCCAACTCAACGCGCAGCATCACGTGCAGGTTATACGTGGCCTCGTCAGCTTCAACGCGGATGAGCGACGGCGCCACCCTGTTCACGGCGCGGTAGAACTGGTCGAGCGGGACCGTGCCCAGCTGTGACGGGAACCGCGCCTGCAGCATCGGATAGAAGTGGCGCCAGAACGGGCGCGAGCGTCCGGCGAGGTTTTCCCAGAGTCGGCTCTGCGACTCGTGCACGCCGAGCGAAGCGCCGCCCTCGAGCATTGTCCGGTGATAGCGCGGGCTGACGCCCTGCTCGTAGAGTGCGTGCCCGGCCTCGTGCATCGTGCCGAAGAGGAGCGAGAGCGGCTGCCCCTCGACCCACCGCGTCGTGATCCGCACGTCGTCACAGCCGAGCCCC
>CANJYC010000250.1 GCA_947478985.1 Acidobacteriota bacterium
CCTCACGGTCCCGATTCGCGCCGGCGAGATGAGCCCGCACCGGTGATCGGCCGCACTGAGCACGGTGAATCTCTTCCTCCTCGAACCGCACGAACTCAGCAGCGCGGGTAGCGCGCAGCTGGCAGACCACCGCGCCGCGCACCTCCTGCAGGTCCTCAAGGTCGACACCGGAGACACCGTGCGCATTGGCCTGCTGGATGGACCGGTGGGCACCGGCACCGTGATGTCCACCTCCGATGGCACCGTGACGCTGCGCTGCGACTTTGCGAGCGCCGTGCCGCCGCGGCCCGCGGTCGATCTGCTCCTGGCCCTGCCGAGACCGAAGGTGCTCCGGCGGCTGTGGGCGCAACTCGCGGCGCTGGGGGTGGGACGCATCATGCTGACCAACGCCGCGCGTGTGGAGCGGAACTACTTCGACACGCACGTGCTCACCCCCGCATGTTACGGGCCGCTCCTTGTTGAAGGATTGCAGCAGGCGCGCGACACGCGGCTGCCGGTGGTCTCAATCCACCGACGATTCACGGCACTCGTTGAAGATGAGCTGGACGGACTGTCGGGTGATGGCGCGCGGCGGCTCGTGGCACAACCAGGCGCACCGACGACGGTGGCCACCTGTATCCGCCAGCACCCGGCGGCCAGGGTCCTGCTCGCTGTCGGACCGGAGGGCGGCTGGAACGACCATGAAGTGGAGCGGCTCACGGCGCATGGCTTCACGCCGGTGGGCATGGGACCGCGAACGCTCCGCAGCGACACGGCCTGCATCTCGCTCCTGACGCTCGTGCACGCGGCCCTGGGCGCAGATCGCGTACAGTAGCCTTACCTTTCCTGAGCGAGCATCGCGCGTCGTTCCTCACTGAAGGCCGTAACGTGCGTTCCGTTCGGCACAGACACGGAACTGCCCCTTCAGTAAGGTCGTGGCATGTCTACCTGTCCTCGCGTGTGCGCCTCATGACCTGGCCCGCATGGATGCCGCAGTGGCTTCGTGGCCGCATGCCCGAAGCGGACGTGCGCCGGATGCCGGACGCGCCAGTGCCGTCCCACCGCCGGATGTCCGGGGAATACCTGGCGCTGCACAAGTATCTGAATGATCGCTATGCCAGCACGGTCGTGCTGACGTTCCAGCAGATTGAAGCACTGCTCGGCTTCACGCTGCCGCCGGTGGCGAAGTCGGACCCGGCGTGGTGGACGGCTGTCACGACTGCGACCGACATGCGGTATCAGGACGCCTGGAAACTCGCCGACCGCACCGCGGCGCCGAACCTCCCGGCACGCATCATCGTCTTCCAGCGCGGCACCTGACCGCCGCGCTCAGATGAGCGGCTTCATCTCCCACTCAGGGTCGTGCGCGAACGCCGCGTATTCATCCTGGGAGATCGAGCGGTTCGCGTACTGACACGCGACCACGAACAGGCCGCGCCCCTCGTGCCAGTCGGCACGGACAACCTTTGCCTCAAACGCACGATCCGAGCTGAGCAGTGAGAGCGTCTCACCCGGCTTCGGGATGCTGGGCACGGTCAGCATCTTCTTGAACCGCACAGTGCTGTGATCGATCGGGTACCCGTGCTCATCGAGCGCGCGCACCTTCATGTTCGGGATTCTCAGGCTGATTTCGACGTCCACGCTGATAGTGTACCGCCTGAGGCCCGCGGCCATGGTCGAGACTCGTGTCGAGGTCGCTGGATGGGAGTGGCGCGGTGCGGACGAAGGAGGCCGGCGCAGCGATGGACTCAGAGTTCCACGTGCAGTGCCCCTATTGCGGGGAAGAACTGGATATCTACCTGGAACCGGACGTTCAGGGCACGCTCATCCAGGATTGCGAAGTCTGCTGCAACCCCTGGAAGGTTGAGGTGTGGTGGGACGGCGACGAGCGCAGTGTCGCCGTCTCCCGGGGTGACGGATCAGAGTAAGGCGGACGGGGTCTTATCGCCCCGCCCGCCCGACCCGCACGTCTTGCCCGACTCGCTGACCGGCTTACTTGAGCAGTGACAGCACCGAAGAGGTCGACTGATTGGCCTGTGCAAGGGCGGCGATACCGCTCTGGCTCAGGATGTTGTAGCGCGTCATGTTCGCCGATTCTTCCGCGATGTTCGCATCCCGGATGCGGCTTTCAGCGGCCTGGGTGTTGACGACCTTGGCGGACTGCAGCCCGACGGAGAACTGCAGGCGGTTCTGCAGGGTTCCGACCGCGTTCTGAATCGTGCCGAGGTTGCCGATGGCCGTCTGGACAAGCGCCAGGACGGTCTGCGCGTTGGCTGCGCTCGCGAACGTGGTCGTGCTCACCCCGAGCAGGGCCGAGGTTGCGCCGCCGATCGAACCCGACACGCCGCCGTCCGAGAGGGTCGACTCACTGGACACATACACCGAGAACGAGGCCGTGGTGGACACGCCGCCGACGGCCGCCTCGCGGTCGATTTCCTGCGTCAGCGTCTGGAACTCGCTCGACAGCTTGGTGACGTCGATACCGTTCGACGCCGACGCCGCGGTGGTCGCCAGTGTGGCCATGCGGTCGAGAATCGACGCGATGTTGGCCAGCGCGCTGTCCTTGATCTGGAGCTTGGACAACGCGTCGTTGGCGTTGCGGATCCCCTGGTTCATGATCGCCTGATCGTTGCGATATGAGTTCGCCACGGCCAAACCCGCCGCGTCGTCGCCGGAGTTGTTGATGCGGTAGCCGCTCGAGAGTCTGGCGAGGGCCTTGTCCAGCCCCATGTGGGTGCTGATGAGTCCGGCCTGAGCGTTCGACGAGGAGATGTTGTTGACGACTGAGAAAGAAGCCATGCTGTTCATCCTTGATGCGAGTCGGTCCGCGTCCTTGCGAAACCGGGAGGCTTTCGGGGCCGCCAGCCCATGTGCATGAAGGTAATCGCCACCCCCGGAAAGTTCTTTAATCGCACACGCCCGGACGGCATCCGGACCAGTGACGGAAACCCGGCATCCTCGTCAATTCCCTGAAAACAGGCGCGTCCGCTGGGTGAAGCGCGGTCCGACCAGCCCCGGCCCTCTTTGGCCGGGGGCCGTCAGGGCAGCATGCGCACGTCAGTGATAAAGCGGCGGTAGGCGGAGAATCGCTGAGAGATGCGGGTGCGCCTAGTGCCGCCACCGCGAACGACCGTGGTCGTCTCGACCTCGGCCGGCAGCATCAGGGTGTCCTCGGGATCGTGGAACTGCACCCGGCGGTAGCGGATAGACGAATCCGAGCGCTCGATCGCCATCGACGACGGGGCGCCGAGCCGCTGCTGCTCGCGTGGCACGTTGAATTCAAAGAGTCCCGAGAGATGTTCGTCGAGCCGCAGCACATCGAAGTTCGACGGGTCGATCCAGACGCGCCCGTACGTCCGCCCCGGCAGCGATACGCTGACGCACTCCTTCGTCCACTCGATGTCCGGCTTTCCCGACAGGATGGACTTGTAGTCAATCGTCACCACCAGGCGCCCATCGATGCGTGCGGTGCCCGCGTGCGTGAAGATGAAATCCTCGCGCTTCCCAGGCAGGAACATCATGAGCGGCTCTGGCGTCACCGGTTTGGGATCCATGCAGCCGGGGTCACTCCCCGGCCGAGGTGGACGTCCGTTGACCGTCAGCGGGCTTCTGAGGATGGTTGGCTCCGGGAGCACATCGGGCCTGGCGCTGTCTGCGTCCCAGGCCACACGGAGCTCATAGCTCAGGCGGCGCGCTGATTCCGCCGGAGACATGTCGTAGCGAAGCGGCGTGATCCGCACGTCCTCCGTGGACACGATGCTTTGAGCGCGGGCATACCACTCGCCCACCCGCGTGCCGACGAGCGCAATCGTCTCCGCGGCGTTGGTCCCGCGCGCCGGCTGTTGCGCGGCATTGGCCGCGACACCCAGCCAGGCGAGCAGCGCGAGAACGGTGCC
>CANJYC010000251.1 GCA_947478985.1 Acidobacteriota bacterium
GTGGCCGTGGCGTCGCTCGTCGGCGATGCGGCGGAAACCTACGACCTGACGAACATCGGCACCCTCTTTGCCTTCGCGCTGGTCTGCACCGGCGTGCTCGTCCTGCGCGTGAAGGAGCCGGAACGGCCGCGGCCCTTCCGGGTGCCGCTGGTCTGGCTGGTCGCCCCGCTGGGGATCGCCGCCTGCCTGTTCATCATGGCAGGGCTGCCGTATCAGGCCTGGGAACGCTTCGGGCTCTGGCTGGCCATCGGCGTCGTCATCTACGCGTGCTACGGCTATCGCCACAGTCGGCTTCGGGTAAAATAGCGGATTCGGGATACGCCCGAATTCGCGACAGTACCTATGACGCAAGACTGGATCTCGGTGCGTGGCGCCCGAGTTCATAACCTCAAGAACATCGACGTCGACCTTCCGCGCGACCAATTGGTCGTCATCACCGGCCTGTCCGGCTCCGGAAAGTCGTCGCTGGCCTTCGACACCATCTATGCCGAGGGCCAGCGCCGCTATGTGGAGTCGCTCTCCGCCTATGCGCGGCAGTTTCTCGAGCAGATGGAGAAGCCGGACGTCGATCTGATCGAGGGGCTGTCGCCGGCGATCTCCATCGAGCAGAAGACCACCGGCTCGAATCCACGCTCGACCGTCGGCACGGTCACGGAAATCTACGACTATCTCCGGTTGCTCTTCGCCAACATCGGCCTGCCGCACTGTTACCAGTGCGGTCGCGAGATCTCCTCGCAGACGCTCGAACGCATCCTCGACCTGGTGATGCTCCATCCCCTGGACGCGCGCATCAATGTCCTCGCCCCTGTGGTTCGCGGTCGCAAGGGCGAGTTCAAGAAGGAACTGCAGGCGCTGCGGCAGCGCGGGTTTTCGAAGGCGCGCATCGATGGGCAGTTCCGCTCGCTCGAGGAAGACCTCAAGCTCGATCGGCGGCGCAATCACAACATCGATGTCGTCGTCGATCGGCTGATCGTGAAGCCGGGCATCGAGCGCCGCCTGTCGGAATCGCTCGAAGTGGCACTCAATCTGGCTGATGAGATCGTGGTCGTCAATACGTACGAAGGGGGCGATCAACTTTTCTCACGCAAGCTGGCCTGTGTGACCTGCGGCATCTCTATGCCCGAGATGACGCCGCGTGCCTTCTCCTTCAACTCGCCGCATGGCGCCTGTCCGGACTGTCAGGGGCTTGGCGCCAGCGACGACTTCGACCCTCGCCTTGTCGTACCGGACGACTCCAAGTCGCTGCTGGACGGAGCCATCGCGCCGTGGTCGAAAGGTGACCGCAAGCTGATCAAGGACGCGCTCCTCGCGCTGTGCGGCAGCTACGGGATCGATCCGAATGCCCCGTTCGGGACGCTCTCGAAGAAGCACCGCGAACTGCTGCTGGACGGCCCGGCGGGTCACAGTAAGGTGGCAAAGGCCGCAGCACCAGTGCCGGCACGCGGCGAGGACGACGAGGAGGAGGAGTTCGACGCACCGAAGCCCCGCGGTCGCAAGTCGTTCGCACGCGAGGAGGATCCGTTCGGCAAGGGCTTCGAGGGCATCATTCCGAATCTGCGGCGGCGCTACGAGGAGGGAACCTGGGCGGTGCAGGGCGATCTCGAACCGTTCCGCACGTTTCGCCCATGCGCCTCCTGTCAGGGCCAACGCCTGAAGCCGGAGAGTCTCGCGGTCCGGGTGAAGGGGCGAGGCATTGCGGACTACGTCAACCTGCCGATCAGCGAGGCGGTCGGCGCGTTCGAGCAGCTCGAGCTGAACGAGCGCGAGGCATTGATTGCCACGCGCGTGCTGCGTGAGATCAAGGAGCGGCTGACGTTTCTCAACGAGGTCGGCGTCGGCTACCTCACGCTGAACCGCAGCGCCGCGACGTTGTCCGGTGGGGAAGGACAGCGGATCCGGCTGGCGACGCAGATCGGCGCCAGCCTGAGCGGCGTGCTCTACGTGCTCGACGAGCCGTCCATCGGTCTGCATCAACGCGACAACCGCAAGCTGCTGTCGACGCTCGCACGTCTGCGTGACCTGGGGAACACCGTCGTCGTCGTGGAGCACGACGAAGAGACGATCAGGACGGCTGACTATGTTGTCGATCTCGGCCCTGGTGCGGGCGAGCACGGCGGCGTCGTGATTTTCCAGGGCACGCCGGATGCGCTGATTCGTGAAGGTCATGGGTCGCTCACCGGCGCCTACCTGCGAGGCGAACGCGTCATCCCCACCCCCGCCGCGCGGCGGTCGCCGATGAAGGGCGAGATCGTGATCCACAACGCGCGGGCGAACAATCTCAAGGGCGTCAATGTCGCCATCCCGCTCGGGACGCTGACCGCCATTACCGGCGTCAGTGGTTCGGGCAAGTCGACCCTCGTCAACGACATCCTCTACCGCTCGCTCGCCAAAACGATTTACCGGGCGGCCACCGAGCCGGGCGCGCACGATCGCATCGAGGGTGTCGAGCTGATCGACAAGGTGATCGAGATCGACCAGTCGCCCATCGGCCGGACACCACGCTCCAATCCGGCCACCTACACCGGCATGTTCACGTTCATTCGCGAACTGTTTGCGATGATGCCGGAGTCGAAGGCACGCGGGTTCAAGCCGGGGCGGTTCTCGTTCAATGTCAAAGGCGGGCGCTGCGAAGCATGTCAGGGTGACGGCGTGATGGCGATCGAGATGCATTTCCTGCCGGACGTCTATGTCACGTGTGAACAGTGCAAAGGGCGCCGCTACAACCGCGAGACGCTCGAGGTGCATTATCGGGGCAAGACGATCGCCGAGATTCTGGACCTCACCGTCGATCAGGCCGCGCCGCTGCTCGAGAACGTACCGCCGATTGCCACGAAGCTCCGGACGCTGCAGGAAGTCGGTCTTGGCTATATCAAGCTCGGGCAGTCGGCGACGACGCTGAGTGGCGGTGAAGCCCAGCGAGTGAAGCTGGCACGCGAGCTGTCGCGCCGGAGCACGGGGCGCACCCTGTACATCCTCGATGAGCCGACCACCGGACTGCACTTTGAGGACACGCGCAAGCTGCTCGATGTGCTCAACAAGCTCGTGGACCAGGGCAACACGGTGCTGGTCATTGAGCACAACATCGACGTGATTCGATGCGCGGATTACCTGGTGGACCTGGGTCCCGAGGGCGGCGAGGGTGGCGGCTTCGTCGTGGCCCGCGGCACGCCGGAAGAGGTTGCGGCGAATCCCAAATCGGTCACCGGGAGCTTTCTACTGCCCGCAAATGCGGTCTAGGCGGGCTTTGCGCAGTGTGGCCATCGAGCCACACTGTGATCAAAACCTGCTGTGGCTCAACTGCAACAGTCCTGATCCAAGCGGGTGGGGCGCTGGTGCAAGACAGCGATCAAGTGACTGTAAACAGAAGACTTATTCTGCTGAGATCGACGCGATCCGAAGGGGCATTGTCTTTGCTTCCTGGAAGATGTCCCTAGGCCGACCACACACCAGATGAGCACACAGCGGACCCTTCGTCGATCCATCTCCTGCGCTGGGATTGGTCTGCATTCCGGCAACAAAGTCAGCCTCTCGCTGAAGCCGGCGCCTGCTGACTTCGGTATCCGGTTCCGGCGAGCCGACCTGGGTGGACTCGAGGTGCCGGCCACGGTCAAGCATGTCGATGGCATCCGGCTGGCTACCGGCCTGACGCAGGACACGGTCAGGGTCGACACGGTCGAACATCTCATGAGCGCGCTGGTTGGCCTCGGCATCGACAACGCCATCGTTGAGCTGAGTTCTGCGGAAGTGCCGATCATGGACGGCAGCGCGGCGCCGTTCGTCTTCCTGATTCAGGAAGCGGGTGTGAAGGAGCTGCCGAACGCGCGTCGCTATCTCAAGGTGCTCCGCCCGATGACGCTGTCGCGCGACGA
>CANJYC010000252.1 GCA_947478985.1 Acidobacteriota bacterium
AATGCCATCCCCGATCATGATCGTCTCGCGCCGTTTGCGAGTGAAGACGAGCATTGGCGTCTGCCTATTCGCCGGAGGCGACGACGTAACGAATCGGATACACGCACTGATACGGCACGACCTGCTGCCCAATCATGCGCTCGGGATTGATCACCACCGGGGCCCGGAGGTTCGCGGTGATCGTGCCGTCGAGTTCGATCGTGACGAGCACCAGCCACAGCAACCCCTGGGTATCAGCGCCGTCGGCCACGCCCAGACGATGTCGATCGGACACGCTGAGCTCGCAGCGGTAATCCGCCAGCACACGACGGGGATCGACCACCAGGAACGAAGCCTCAGGTCCTTCCGTCGACTTCATGCACTGCAGGGGACCCAGGGCCTCTGACGCCATCAGCAGGAATCCGCGGCAGGTCTCGAAACCCGGCAGGCCGTTGGGAAAGCGGACCACGTCACGCGCCAGCGCCGGGGCGAGATGGTGTGTGAGCGAGTGACTCGACTCAAGTGACGCGAGGGTCTGAGCTAATGGTGTCATTTCAGGTAATCCATCAGAGAGGTGCGTGTTATGGAACTGACGGCGCCGATCGCCGCCTTATAAGCCGTGTCCGCCTTGGACATGTTCGTGATGGCCGCCGACATGTCGGCGTCCTCGATGTGAGAGAGCCGCTCCGTGCCGGCCAGCACCATCTGCTGCAGCCGGGCCTTCTGATCACCGACTTGATCCAGATCGTTCCCCAGCCGGCTCTGGGCCGTCGTCGCCCGCGTGAACGCATCCTTCACGTCGGCGATCCCCGTCGTAATCCCGGCGTCATTGCCGGTGGACACCGCCGTGATGAGGGCGTCCATGACGTCGAAGATGTGTGTCGCGGCGCTCCCCTTCGCGATGACGCTGCCGTCGAACGCCACGGTCACGGATCGGCCGTCGCCCACGTCGACCGAGGATTCCGTGGTGCTGCCGGCGTAGGCGTTCACTACCCCGCTGCCGGCCTGGGTGAATGGTGGCGTCGTGGCGCTCGCCCCGGAAAAGACGTATGTGCCGTGAAACGACGTATTCATGTCGTCGAGCAGCGCCGTTCGCAGACCGCGCAACTCCTGCACCGCGGCGTCACGCTGCACCGTCGTCTTGTTGGTGCCCTGCCCGCTCAGGGCCGCCGTCTGCACCCGCGACAACTTGTCCACGATGTCGGAGAGCACCGTATCCACCACCGCAAGCCGTGAGCCGACCGAGTCGGCGGCCCGAACGTACTGTTCGGTCGCAGCGATGCCGTTCCGTTCGGCGATCGCCGAGGCCGTGCCCGTCGGGTCGTCGCTGACCTTGTTGATCCGCTTGCCGGTCGAGACCTGCCGCTGGGCCTCAAACAACTGGTCGGACGCGGTCTGGAGCGCCGTCGTGCCGTCGCGAAACTGGCTTTGAAATGTCACACGCATGATTACTGACCCAGGTGCGTCATGAGCAGATCGAGCGTCCGATCGATGACGCTGAAGAACCGTGCATTCGCCTCGTAGGCCCGCTGGAACTTGAGCAGGTTTGCGGCTTCCTCATCGAGCGACACGCCGGAGACCTGATCGCGCAGCGCATCGACCTGCGACACGACCTCGGCGCCGCTGGCCGCCTCATCCGTCGCCGTCTTCGTATCGCGCCCGACACGATAGACAAGGTCCCCCCACAAGTCCGACAGGGACTGGGTGTTGCCGTTGAGCACCTTCTGCTCCCGCAGGGCCGCAATCGATCGGGCGTTCTGGTTGTCGCCGCCATTGGCGATGGCGGCCGCTGACAGCAGGCGGGAATCCGCCGCCACGGTGGAGTCGACCATGAGCGCCGCCGCCGCGCCGGTGGTGCCGACCGGCGCCGACGAGTAGGCGAACAGGTTGCCCGCCGCCGCGCCAGATTGGTCATAGCCGGCGCTGTGAATCGTGTTGACCTGATTGGCGACCTCGTATGCCAGCGTGTCGAGACGGTCCTGGTATCCCGGGACCGTGACATCCCGCACCTCGAGCAACCCGCCCAGGCGTCCGCCCGTAATCTCCGCTGTGACGGTTGTGCCGCTGATGCCGAGCGCGGCCATCCCTGACGGCGCCGTATTGGTCACAGTGACGTCATAGGCTGAATCCCCGATCACCAGAGGCCGGCCATTACCGACGCTGATGTCCACGCCGCCCCCTTGGCGGTCAAGGGTACTGATGTCGATGATCTCCGCCAGTTTCCGAACCGCCTGTCCCTGCTCGTCGCGAAGCTGCAGCGTCGATTCCGGAGACGGAGATGCGGCGATGGATCGGTTCAGAGAGGCAATCTGGTCGGCAAGCGTGTTCGCATCCTCGACGCTGCTGCGGACCTGCCGATCGGCATCCTGCCTGGCCGACACGAGGCGAGCGGCCATGCTTCTGAACGAACCGGCGAGGCTGTCCGCCTGGAGCAACACGTCCTGCCGCGCCGTGGGCGAGGTCGGGGTTTCCGACAGCCGCGCGAAGGAGTCGAAGAAGTTCTTGAGAGACTTGTCGATTGACGAACCGGGGGTACCCAGGGAGGCCTCAACGACGCTCAAAGAAGTGGCCATCTGCGCCTGGCGCTGTTGCGACGGCACCTCCTGCTGGAGGCGGATATCGAGGAGGCGATCGCGCAAGGCTCTGACGCCGCCGACGCTCACTCCGCCCCCGGCCGATCCGGCGGCGCTCGGGCCCACGGACACCAGGTCGACCGTTCGCCGGGAAAATCCCGGCGTGTTGACGTTCGCGATGTTCTGTCCGGTGACATCCAGACCGAAGGAATGCGCCTGGAGCGACTGTGACGCCGACGTGAGGCTCGAAAAGAGACTCGACACAATCAGGCCCGCCCGCTGAAGCTGCGACCGGCCAGCGCGGCGGCGGCGGCGCGAGCCGGCTCGTACCCGCACTGGTTACCCTGCGCTTCGATGGTGAAGCGGACGAAATCCCCGAGGCCTGCGCCGAGTCGACGGCAGCGACGCAGCGCCACGGCCGCGCCGTCGAGGTCGCGTCGCATGGCCTCACGGTCGGCCGGCGCCGTCTGCGACTGGCTCGACAGAGCGTTGAGCGCGCCCTGCAGTTCGGTGTCCGAGGCGAGCAGACGCTCGATATCCGCGCGTGCCAAGGCCGCGGCCGTGCCTTCAAGGGCGGCACGAAGTCGCGCGGTCGCCGTCAGAGTCCCCTCGGGGGCTGCGGTCATATCACTCCTTCAGCAGATCGTCGATGATGCGATCCGCAAGACGCCCGGCGTCGTTTCCAATCTCGCCAGCGGCGAGCTTCTGCTTCGCCGCCTCGACCTTGTCAGTCCGGATCGGGGTCGGCTCATTCGTCGCGGCGACCGCGGCGGCCAGCAGCTTGGCGTCACCCGAGACCTGGACCGTGTCCTGACCAGAGGTCGCCTTCAGGTCGCCGCTCTTGGCTGCCAGCTTCTCGGCCAGCTTCTGCGCCGCATCGGTGGACCTGGTGCTGTCGGTCTGGTCGCTTGGACGATTTCCGTCGATTTTCATCTCATGCTCCGGGCTATGCCCCTTAGGGCGCCATTCGTGACGCCATTCACGACACACCGTCTGTGCGTCGTGACGTTTCAGTGGGCAGTCTAAGTCCCCTGGCTAATCGGCATCCACCGTCGAACCTTTAGTGCACCGCTCCTGCATCAACTGCCCGCCGGCATTCCGGGCAGCGCCCGTCCCGCCGTATCAGCACTTGCCCACTGCTGAGGCGCCATCCGCCGGCCATCACGACCGATGACCTCGAAGTGGAGGTGCGTCCCCGTGGCACGACCGCTGTGCCCCGCCTGTCCCACGGCCTGGCCCGCCTCCACCCGCGCCCCCTTGTCGACAAGCGCGGTCGACAGGTGCGCGTAGCGGGTCTTGGTGCCGTCGGCGTG
>CANJYC010000253.1 GCA_947478985.1 Acidobacteriota bacterium
ACCGAGATCGCATCGCTGCTGTGAAAGTCCGTCCGGAACTCACCGCTGGCCTCGCGTGATTCGAGGACGTTGTGGTCATCCGTGATGTAGTCGAGGTTGGCTTCGTATGTCCACTTCCGCACGAGCGGATTCTTGACCGTCCGCGGGCTGAAGCGGGCGTTGCCATAGGTCCGGCGGAAGTTCTGGCGCCTGATCAAGCCGATTTCCGGGTTGAAGTTCTTCTCCACGACGAGGCGATCGAAGCCCAGGCCGTAGCGATCCGCGGTATAGCTGAACTGCCCGCGATAGCTCAGGTCATCTCCGGAGCGTCCATTGGTCCGTGACTGCGACACATAGCCGCTCATGTAGATGTTCTGGTAGAAGACGAAGTTCGAGTCGATACCCCAGACATCGTTGCCGCCCGGCCTCACCGTCGACACCGAGCGCCGCGTGTAAAGGGCGCCGATGTTGCTGCGCCGCAGGACGTCACGCCGCAGGCGCAGCACCGTGAAGTTGGTCTGCTTGGCCGACGCGGCCTTGTCACTGTCGGTTTCGATGTTCAGCGCCCCGATCGTCCAGTCGCCAGTCTTCCCGTTCAACCGCCCGCCGCCAATGACCGGCACCTCACGGGTGCCGCTGAGGCCGATGCGCCGCGTGTAGAAGATCTGGGGCACCATGCTGCCGCCGACATCGCCGCCGCCGCCACCGCCGAACTGGAAGGTGCCCTGCCCTTCGAGGAAGAACTCGCGCTTCTCGGGGAACGTCAGGCTGAAGCGCGTCAGGTTAACCTGGGCCTCGTCGGCTTCGACCTGTGCGAAATCAGTGTTGTAGGTGAAGTCCGCGGTCATGCTCTTGGTGAGCTTGTACTTGAGGTCGGCGCCACCGGCGGGCTCGAACTTGTTATTGACCACCGGTTTGACCAGATGGTCGGTCGTCAGGCGGGAAATGGCGTACGGCTTGACCTCGAGATTGCCCGACACGGGAGGGGCCTGCAGGCCGTCCAGCGTGGCTGCGAGCGAGAAGCGATTCCACCCGGAGACACCCCATTGCGGGTTGAGCGGCGTCAGATAAGTCCACTCGCCCTTGCCGGAGACCAGTCGGCGGAACTGGATGTGCCACTTCTGTGCCTGAGCCGTCTGGTAGCGCAGGGTTTTGAAGGGAATGGCGTATTCCGCAATCCAGCCACCGTCGAAACGCGACACCCTTGCGTCCCAGACGCCGTTCCAGTCGGCAAAGAAACGCTCGTCGGTGATGAGCCCGTCACGCATCCCGCCCGCCGCCGTCACCGAGAACTGATAGCCGTTCCGGCCATCGTAGAGGGTGTCGAACCCTACGGCGAAATGGTCGTGCTGCGACAGGTTGCTGCTGTCGCGGCGCATATCGTTCGCGACAATTTTCTCGGGCTGCGACGTCCAGCAACGGCATGCGATGTAGATGTTGTCGTCGTCGTACAGGACCCACGCCTCTGTACGCTCAGTCCCTGCTGCGCCCTGCTTCGGCTGCGACTGAACGAACTGGGTGATCGGTGGAACGGTCCGGTAGGCCTCCTCGTCAAGCTTGCCATCTGCGGAGATGGGCTTGGTGACGCGAGTGGCGTGGATGACGAGGTCACTTGGGCCAATATTTTGCTGCGCGGACGCGGGGATGGCCGCGACGGCCAGGATCAACCCTGCGAGGCTCAGAATCCGGCTTTGCTGAACGGCGCGAATGAGGAATTTGGGCATATGGGCGGGCGAATCATATAACAAACTGGCACCGTCACTCCGCCGTCTTTTTGCAGGTTTCGCCCGCGCTCGTCAGGGTCTCGACGTGGTCTCGCCAGGTGCGGTCGAGGCGCCGCGCGCCATCAGGTAGAGCATGCCGCCAAGCAACTGCCGGGCGGATACGACTCCGAGGGTGAGCGTCAGTGCGAGGGTCAAGAGCAGGGCGAAGATATCCATGCCGGTTCAGTCTCCGGCTGCCCATTCAGCACACCGCATGCCGCGCGGCTCCACAGCGGGACCGTTGGTTTATTGAGGAATTCAGCGCAGGTCGAGGCGGGATGATTACAAATCCGGCCGACCGGCCGTCAGGGCTGTCGGCGCGTCGGAGACGGTGCGACTAGGGAGCCAGTTCTTCGAGACGTCGATTGCGTGTCTCGAGCATCCCTGCGGCGGCGATCGCACCAACAACCCCGGTGGCCGCGAACATCAGGAACACGGCGCCGGTCCCCCTGGCATCTACGAGGTAGCCGACCAGCAACGGGCCAGCGGCCGAGGCAAGGCGCAGCCAGCACGTGGCCGAGCCCGTGCCGATGGCGCGCATGCGTGTCGGGTAGATTTCCGGCGTATAGAGGTAGAGCACCGCGTTGACTGAACCCACGAGCCCGTAGCTCAGGGTGACCAGGGTGATGACTGCGGTGACTGAGTCGGCCGCGAACAGGCCGAGCGACGCCAGCAGCACCGTGCCGGCCAGGAAGCAGATCGTTGCCCATCGGCGCCGCCCCGTGCGGTCGATGACGAACGCGCAGACGAGCAGGACCGCCACCTGCGCCACGTTGGTCAAGGTGCCGGCCCGGAGCGACTGGGCGAGGCTGAGGCCGTACACGCGGTTGTAGAGCGTCGGCATCCAGTTGTTCAGCCCGTTGGTGATGAAATACGAACTCGCCCAGAGCGTCCAGACAATCGCCGTGCGCGCGCGGTAGACCGGCGACAGGAGTTCTGTCCACCGGCTCTGCGTCTGCGCCGCGACAGGTGCCGTCACCGGGACGGTCTCGGGAAGCGCGTTCGGCGCCTCTCCCATGGGGGTGCTTGCCTCGATCTCGCGGACGATCGCCTCCGCCTCGGCCAGCCGCCCCTTCCCGATCAGCCAGCGCGGCGACTCCGGGAGCCGCAGCAGCAGGAAGGCGATGACCAGCCCGGGTACGCCGCCGATCAGGAACATCACCCGCCACCCGAGGGTGGGGACCACCAGCGCGCCGATCTGGCCGGTCACCATCAGGCCGATCGGAAAAATCAGCTCGTAGAGCAGGAAGAAGCGGCCCCGCCCTTTCGCCTTCGACAGTTCGTTGATGTAGACGGCGGCAACGGGCATTTCACCGCCGACACCGATGCCCTGCACGAGCCGGAGCACCAGCAGGGCGGGGAAGTTGCCGGCCAGCGCGCAGGCGAGGCTCATCACCGACATCACGGCCGTGGCGCCGGCGGCGCTGCGCACACGCCCGTAGCGCTCGGCGAGCGCGCCGAACAGGAGCGCACCCGCGAACTGCCCGATGTAGCCGATCGAGATCATCCACCCGATCTGCGAGGAGGTGATCCCCCATTGCCGGACTAGCACCGGCAGCACGAAGGCGAGCGAGAGCGCATCGAAGGCGTCGAAGAAGGTGGCGCTCCCCATCAGCACACGCGGGCGCACGTGCCATTTTGAGAAGGGCACCCGTTCCATCCGGGCGATCAGGTCGGCTCCGCTGCCGGGCGAGTGGCCGGTCATGCCCGGGTCACCAGCCCACGCAGGATGGCCGCTACCGCGTCAGGGCATTCAATGGGCGTGAGGTGCCGCGCATCGGGCAGCACGTCGAGCGTGGACTGCGGAATCTGTTCGTGGAGTTGCTGCGCCATGGCGAGCGGTGTGGCGTGGTCCTGCTCGCCGACGATGATGGCGACGGGCATCCGCAGCAAGGGCAGGAATTCGCGCAGGTCCGCATCGCCGAGCAGCGCGCAAGTGGACGCGTAGCAGTCGAGATCGTTGGCCAGAAACACCGACATCACGTGGGCAATGGTCTCGGGGTGTGAGGCGCGGAACGCCTCAGAGAACCAGCGGGTCAACTGGAAGTCGATGAGCGCCGCCATGCCTTTCGATCTGGCCTCGGCCGCCCGTTCACGGAACCGGGCTGGCGCGCCGTCGCC
>CANJYC010000254.1 GCA_947478985.1 Acidobacteriota bacterium
GCCCGCCATCGTGCGCCGTGCTCAGACTGTGCGGCGCGAGCGACCGCATACAAGGTGAGCAGGTAGAACACCGCCATCAGCGACTCTGTCCGCTGTGTGAGATAGTCCACGACCTCGGTGTTAAGGGGATGGAGGGCCCACAGCACCGCGATCACCGCAGCGACAGCCACCGGCGGCGAGTGAAACACCGACGACACCACTGGCAGCTCCAGCGTGCGTCGAACCAGGCCGAACAGGAGCAGCGCACACAGGAGGTGTACGGCAATGTTGAACACGTGGTAGCCACGGACGTCGAGACCGCCGAGCGCGTAATTGATGGCGAGTGAGAGATTGACGAGAGGACGGCCCGCCGTGGGCAGTTCCCGTTCAGGGAACAGGGCACCCGAGGAGAGCGCACGGATCTGGGCATTTTCGACGATGGCGATCTGATCGTCGAGGATGAACGGACCTGAGAGGCTGTTCCAGTACGCGGCGCAGACCGCCACCATCACGATCGAGACGACCGCGGCAACCGGGCCGGAAGACGTGCCGCATGGACGATGTCGACGCGTGAGAGTGGATCCGTCTGAGTAGGCGGCGCGAGTTCGCGACACTGTCGGAGGCTACCACGCCGACGGCAAAGCCGGGAGGCAGCCACGCGGCGACCTCCCGGCCAGCATCACTTCGCGGCCGGACCAGGCTTTGGTGCAGCACCGCGGGCTGGCGGCGCACCCGTTCCGCCCCCGGCAGGTGCGGAGGCGCCTCTCCCGGCGGCGGGTATGGTGCGCGACTGGGTCGGCCTCGCAACCTTGAGCAACGCGGGTGCTGACGCGTATGTGTCGAGTTGAATCGTCTTCGCGGCGGCATCGACGGTGACCTTGCTGGATGCGGACATCTTGCCCTCACCCTGCCCGGCACGATTGACCTGCAGTTCGATGACGGAAAATGGGTAATCGACCGGACCCGGGGCAGTGGCCTTCCACGGCACGCGTTCCCAGCTTCCGAGCGCACGATCGGTCACCAGGATGAATCGCTCAGCGCCCCCGGACGCCGGTAGCGCCTGCGCATACCGGATGGCGTAGCCGAGTTCCCCGTCAGTCTCCCAGATGTAGCCCACAGCGGGCGCGGCTTGCAGCGTCTGCACCCAGGACTTTCCGGCATCCTTGGCGAAAGCCGCGAGCAGCGTGCCGCGCTCGGCGTCAGTGGACCACCTGGACACGTCAATCGTAAGAGGCGTGCCACTGCCAGGGGTCATTCCCATCGTGGTGGCCGTGAGGGAGAGTACGTTCGTTCCGGACTGCGCGGTCGCGGCCATCGGCGCCACCAGCAGGGTGCTGAATGCCGCAATCGCAGGAAGAGTGCGTCGAATCAAGCCTTGCCAGTTCATGTTGAGCCTCCGTGATACGAAAGTTCGTGCCTTAATTTTATCCACAGCTTGCGGGGGTGGTGGCAAATTCGGGACAGGCGCGTGTACACTTCACATTCCGTGGAGCTCAACGTCGTGATGCTCGGCCCGCCCGGTGCCGGCAAGGGAACCCAATCCGCTCGGCTCGCCAGGTTGTGGCACATCCCGCACATCTCGACCGGCGCGATGCTGCGCGATGCCGTGCAGTCAGGTAGCCGTCTTGGTCTCGAGGTCAAGGCCATCATGGAGCGCGGTGGCCTGATCGACGATGAGGTGATCACGCGTGTCGTGCAGGCGCGCCTGGACCGGCCCGATGCCGCCAACGGCTTTCTCCTTGACGGATACCCGCGAACAGTCCCGCAAGGGCTCGCGCTCGACGCCTACTGCGCGGGTCGCTCGCCGCTGACGGTGGTGGAGATTGTGCTGTCCGAGGAGGACGTCCTGCGCCGGCTGGCGGCACGGATGATCTGCTCCGAGTGCGGGAAGAACTCGCAAGATGACCAGGACTACACCAACTGTGTCGACTGCGGCGGCAGCCTCGTACCGCGCGCGGATGACGCCGTGGACGTGGTCCGCAAGCGGCTGGAGGTCTACCATCTCCAGACGGCCCCCCTGGTGGAGTTCTATGGGGCACGGCCGACCTACTGCCGCGTCAACGGCGCGCAGTTGGCCGACGCGGTGACGGAGGAGATCCTGGCGGCCGTCAAGCGTATACACGGCACACCAGCCCGCTGAGAAAATCGCCGCAGCGGCGCATGGTCTGCGTCGCCGTGGAGTACAATTCTTCGTACATTCCTGATGACGCTGGACAGAACGCTCGTGGCCGTCGCGGTTGTGGTGATGGTGCTCATCGCGGAGCGGCCGGCGTTTGCCTATATCGACCCGGGCACTGGCAGTCTCATTTACCAGACGGCACTGACGGTCCTGCTTGGCCTTGGGTTCGTGCTGAGGCGCAGCGGGGCCACGATCGCCCGCTTCGTCAAGCGGCTCGCCGGTCGTGGTGACGCGGCGTCCGAGCGTTCGGCCGGCAAGGCCGATTCGCGCGACTAGCCCATGACCGCTCGCCTGCCGGGATCGTTTCGCGATCCCGCTGGTCATATCTACACATCCGACAACGTCATCTATCGCTACATCGCTCCGGCGGGGCGCGAAGGATACGAACGCCTGATGGGGTCGGGGCTGTATTCGGCCCTCGTCGCCGACGGACTCCTCATCGCGCACGACGATCTCGGCCCCCAGCCGGACCAGCCCGGCGCCTGGACGATCATCCGCCCGGAGCAGGTGCCGATGATCTCCTATCCCTACGAGTGGTGCTTCTCGCAATTGCGCGATGCCGCGCTGCTCACGCTGCGCGCCCAGCAGCGTGCCGACGAGTTCGGCCTGTCGCTCAAGGATGCCAGCGCCTACAACGTGCAGTTCCTGCGGGGCCGCCCCGTGCTCATCGATACGCTCTCGTTCGAGCCAAAGCGCCCCGGACCCTGGGTCGCGTACCGCCAGTTCTGCCAGCACTTCTACGCCCCGTTGCTGCTGGCGGGCCAGGCCGACCCGCAACTGGCGCGGTTGTCCCAGCTGTTCATCGACGGCGTGCCGCTTGCGCTGGCTTCGCGGCTTCTGCCTGCCGCCACGTGGCTTCGTCCCGGGCCCATGATGCACGTACACCTGCACGCCAAGGCCGAGCAGAAGTGGAGCCGTCCGGTCGGCAAGGCCCAGGCTGAAGCGGTGAAAGCGCCGCCCCCGGCCCCGGCGGCACAAGGGGACTCGCGGCTGGTGGTCGAGAGCCTGCGACGGGCAATTGAGGGCCTGCAGTGGGAACCGCGCAGCCATTGGTCCGCGTACTACACCGAGCAGCCGAGCTACGAGCAGGCCGCGCTTGATCGGAAGCGCGAGATCGTGACCGCCTGGCTTCAACGGATGCACCCAGCCACGGTGTGGGATCTCGGGGCCAACACGGGGCAGTTCAGTACGATTGCCATTGCGCAAGGGGCACAGGTCGTGGCCTGCGATGCGGACCCGGCCTGCGTGGAATTGATGTACCGCCAGATGCGGTCGTCGTCGGTGGAGCAGTTGCTTCCGCTCGTGACCGATCTTGCCAACCCCAGCCCCGCGATCGGATGGGCCAATGCCGAGCGGATGACGCTGGAGCAGCGCGGACCTGCTGACGTGCTGATGGCGCTCGCGCTGGTGCACCACCTCGCCATCGGCAACAACGTCCCTTTCGAGGGCATCGCCAGCTACTTGGCGCGCCTCGCCCGTCGCGCCATTGTGGAGTTCGTCCCACGAACCGACGCCATGGTGCATCACATGCTCGCCGGCCGCGATGAGACATTCGACAACTACGACGCCGCGTCGTTCGAGCGCGCGTTCGAATCCCGTTTCACTGTCGACGAGCGTGTCGTGCTGACACCGTCGGACCGTGTGCTGTATCTGATGACCGC
>CANJYC010000255.1 GCA_947478985.1 Acidobacteriota bacterium
AGCGTCATACCCTGAGGCGGGCGCTCGCTGACGGACTGGCCCTGGCAGTAGTTGTGGATGGAAATCGCCGCCTGGTGGCCGTGCTCGACAGCCCAGATGATGTTGGCGGGACCGAAGGCCGCGTCACCGCCAAAGAACACGCCCGGGCGCGTCGACATGAAGGTTGTCTTGTCGACCACCGGCATGTCCCACTTGCCGAACTCGAGACCGATCCCGCGCTCGATCCAGGGGAAGGCGTTGTCCTGGCCGATGGCGAGGACGACGGTGTCGCACGGGATGATCTCGCGCCCCGTCACCTGCTGCTTGAGCCCGGTCGGCGTCTCCTCGGACGAGAAGCGGTCGAACTCCATGCCCGTGAGCTTCCCGTTCTCCACGACAAAACGCACTGGCTGCAGGTTCTCGAGGATGTGTACCTGCTCTTCCTCGGCGTCCTCGAGTTCCCACGGCGACGCCTTGAAATACTTCCGCGTCTTCCGCGCGATGACCTTCACGTCGGTCGCGCCAAGCCGCTTCGCCGATCGGCAGCAGTCCATGGCGGTGTTGCCGACGCCGATGATCACGACGCGCTTGCCCACCGATTCGATGTGCCCGAAGTGGATCGACTCGAGCCATTCGATGCCGATGAACACCTGGTCGGAGTCATGCCGCCCGGGGATGTCCATCTCCTTCCCCTTCGGCGCGCCGGTGCCGACAAAGACCGCGTCGAACTCGTTGGAGTCGAGCAGCGTCTTCAAGCTGGCCACGGGGGTGTTGTAGCGGACGTCGACGCCCATGTCGACGATGTAGCCGATCTCCTCGTCGAGCACCTGCTCAGGCAGACGGAACGAGGGGATGTTGATGCGCATCAGGCCGCCTGGACGGGGGCCCTTCTCGAAGATCGTCACCTGGTAACCGAGCGGCATCAGGTCGTTGGCCACCGTCAGCGACGCAGGGCCGGCGCCGATGAGCGCCACCTTCTTGCCGTTCTTCTTCGTGGGCGCGGTCGGCACGAGGTGCTTCACCTCGTCACGATGGTCCGCCGCGACGCGCTTGAGGCGGCAGATGGCCACCGGGGTGCCGTCGACGCGGCTGCGCCGGCAGGCAGGCTCGCACGGCCGGTCGCACGTGCGGCCGAGGATGCCTGGGAAGACGTTGGATTCGCGATTCAGCAGGTAGGCGTCGGTGAACCGCCCCTGGGCAATGAGGCGGATGTATTCCGGCACATTCGTGTGTGCCGGGCACGCCCATTGGCAATCGACGACCTTGTGGTAATAGCTGGGATTCCCGACGTCGGTCCGGTGCATTTGACCGGCATTATAGGTCACGCTGCGCAAAGCCCCAATCTGCCCAAGAGGCCGTCGGATGGTACCGACGGCCTCCCTGGCCTAGAGCGCTTTGTTGACTTCGTTCCAGTTGACGACGTTCCACCACGCGCCGACGTAGTCGGGGCGGCGGTTCTGGTACTTCAGGTAGTACGCGTGCTCCCAGACGTCCAGGCCCAGCAGCGGCGTCTTGCCCTCCATCAACGGATTGTCCTGATTCGGGGAGCTGGTGATGACGAGCTTCCCGCCCTCGTTCAGCAGCCAGACCCAGCCGCTGCCGAAGCGGCCGACGGCGGCCTTGCCCCACTGATCCTTGAACGCATCGAAGGTGCCGAATGCCGCGTTGATGGCATCGGCCGCCTTCCCGGTCGGCGCGCCGCCGGCGTTGGGCGCCATCCACTGCCAGAAGCGGCTGTGATTCCAGTGCCCCCCGCCGTTGTTGCGCACCGCGGTGCGGATGTCTTCAGGGATGGTGTTAATGCCACGGCACAGCTCCTCGAGACTCTTTCCGTGGAGTTCCGGGTGCTTGTCGAGCGCGGCGTTCAGATTGGTAACGTAGGCCTGATGATGCTTTCCGTGATGGATCTGCATCGTGAGGGCGTCGATGTGCGGCTCGAGCGCCGCGTGGTCGTACGGAAGTTTCGGAAGTTCATGCGCCATGCGGCGCATCGTACTACAGCCCCAAATCAGACCGGACCCGGTAATACGACCCTGAAGAACCCGGCCCCTGGGGGCGTTACTGGATGGAGAGCATCCGGTCGAGCGCGACGCGGTTCCAGTGTTTCTGGTCCTCTGATACGGTGACGCGGTTCTGCACCCGTCCCGCCACCAGTTCCTCCAGAATCCACAGCAAATGGTTCGGCGACACTCGGAACATGGTCGAACAGAGGCATCCGAACTGGTCGAGGGAGATGACGGTCTTCCCGGGCGCCACCTCGGTTGCCAGGCGATTGACCAGGTGCACCTCGGTGCCGACCGCCCACACCGACCCCTCGGGGCTGCCCTTCACCTGCCCGATGATGTATTCGGTGCTGCCCGCATCGTCGGCTGCCTGCACGACGTCGAGCGGCACTTCGGGATGCACGATGACGCGGATGCCCGGATACTGCGCGCGCGTCGCTGCGATCTGCGCCGCCGTGAAGCGCACGTGGACTGAGCAGTGCCCCTTCCACAGGATCATTTTGGCGCGCCGCACCTGCTCACTGTCGAGTCCGCCGGATTCCTCGTTGGGGTCCCACACGACCATCTGGTCGAGCGGAATACCCATCTTGAACGCGGTGTTCCGGCCAAGATGCTGGTCCGGCAGGAAGAGCACCTTCTCCCCGCGTGCAAAGGCCCATCGCAGCGTCGCCTCCGCGTTCGATGAGGTGCACACCGTGCCGCCCTGCTCGCCCACGAACGCCTTAATCGACGCGGCTGAGTTGATGTAGGTCACGGGCACGGCGCCGGCGGCCACGCCCATCTTCTGGAGGTCTTCCCAGCACTGCTGGAGCTGTTCGGGCTCGGCCATGTCGGCCATCGAGCAGCCGGCGGCGAGGTCGGGCAGGATCACCTGCTGGTGCGGCGCGCACAGCACGTCTGCGCTCTCGGCCATGAAGTGAACGCCGCAGAACACGATGAACTCGGCCTCGGGGCGCGTGGCGATGTGTCGCGCCAGCTTGAAGGAATCGCCGGTGAAATCGGCGAACCGGATCACTTCATCGCGCTGATAGTGGTGCCCCAGGATGAGCAACCGGTTGCCGAGCGTGGCCCGGGCAATCGCGATGCGAGACGCCATCTCCGCATCAGACAAGCCGAGGTACCGCTCCGGCAGCGGCTGGCGCTCGGAGAGGTGCTCCTTCTCGAACTCGGTGAGCAGCGGAATGATGGATCCCATCGGGTGCATCAATTGTATCGGGTCGCCGCCGGGCGGGGGGGATCCTAGCGGGCGGCAGTCGCCGGCTCGGCCGCGGGCGGCACATTCACGATGTTGTAGAGGGTGTCGCGTTCGAGCGGCTCCCGCCCGGCCGCCCTGACCAGACGGGTGAGCTGGGCGGTGGTCATCCCCTCGGGCGTGGGCGATCCGGCCATGTGGTAGATCTTCTCCTCCTGGACGGTCCCGTCCAGATCGTCCACCCCGAACCAGAGCGCCGTCTGCGCCACCTCGACACCGGTGGCAATCCAGAACGCCTTGATGTGCGCGACGTTGTCGAGCATCAGGCGGGCCACGGCGTGCACGCGCAGCGTGTCGGCCGCACTCGGCGCGGGCAGCTTCCGCATCTGGTTGTTGTCGGGATGAAAC
This sequence comes from Acidobacteriota bacterium, assembly GCA_947478985.1. Classification (GTDB taxonomy): domain Bacteria; phylum Acidobacteriota; class Vicinamibacteria; order Vicinamibacterales; family UBA2999; genus CANJYC01. Next base: position 3,583 of record CANJYC010000255.1, read on the forward strand.
GCCAGCGGGATGAACGCCTGAAAGCCGCCCGACAACTCCTGCTGCGCACGCGTCCGCAGCATGTGGTCGACGCGTTCTTCCATTGTCTCGATGTGCCCGTAGAGCATGGTCACGTTGGTGCGCAGACCGAGCCCGTGCGCGATCCCGTGGATTGCGAGATACCGGTCGGCCCCGCACTTGTCGTGGCAGATCTTCCGGCGCACCCGCTCCGCG
>CANJYC010000256.1 GCA_947478985.1 Acidobacteriota bacterium
TGGCCCTTGCCGTGCGCGGGATGGTCAAGCTGCCGACCGGTGATGACGCGTCGGGCTCCAGCACGGGGAAGACGGATGTGATGGCGGATGTGATTGCCAGCCGGGAATTCATGCGATTTGTCGAGGCCGCGGCGTACGCCGGATTCGAAGTGCGCGGCGAGCCGTCCGGATTTGAGACGCCGCGCGGCTCGTATCGCTGGGGCACTGGCATGACGTTTCCCTCGCGGAGTCCGCTGCGGTTCTCCGCCGAGGCGAACGGGGACATCCCCACGACGTACCGCGCAAAGCTGACTGACCACTCGCTGGTCGGCAGCGACGGCAGCCTGCCCCCGTTCGACTCGGATGTGCGGAACCGGACGCGCGGGACCGGCGGGGTGACCTATCAGACGCACGCTGGATTCTTCGCGGGCACCGGCCTGAGCTGGAGCGCACCGAGATACTGGGACTGGCAGTTTCGCATCGGCTACCACGGTCGTACCGGCAATCAGAACCGTGCGGTCGCGTCCGTGGCGCCGGCCGTCGAGCCCGCGATGAGCGCACCGATGCCTGTCGCACCGCCTGTGGCGGCTGCGCCGGTCGCCGTTGTTGCGGCAGCGCCCCCGCCTCCCCCACCGCCGCCCGCCGCTGCTGCCGCGGTCGTGGCGCCACCGGCCGCGGCGCCCGTGACGATCACGTTTGAGGACGTCTACTTCGCCTTCGACGGCTACACGCCCAACGCGGCCGCGATTGTCGTGCTGAGCGGGGCCGCCGACACCCTGCTGAAGAATCCGTCACTGAACATCGTGATCGAAGGTCACACCTGTTTCATCGGGACTGAGGAATACAACATCGCGCTGGGCGAACGCCGCGCGTCGGCGGTCAGAGATTACTTCGTGAGCCGGGGCATCGCGGCCAGCCGGATGCGGACGGCGAGCTACGGCGAGGAGAGCCCCAAGCACGACAACGCGCAGGAAGAGACACGGCGCCTCAACCGCCGCGTCGCGCTCCTGGTGAACCTCCAGTGACGCAACGAATCCGAAGGATGGCTATGCACAGAGTTCTGATGGCGGGCCTCACGGCCTCGATGCTGGCTGCCGGATGCGGAACATCGGCGTCGGATAGCGCCGGTGCGCTCGAGCCGGGCGCGTCGCGCACCACGGTCACCACCACCACGACCACGACCACTGGGGCGGCGAAGACTCAGCCGACCGCGGTCGCGGTCAGCACAGGCGTGTCGAGCGCGCCGTCTCGTGAGGTGACGATCCCGTCGGGAACGATGCTGGCGCTGAGCCTGACGACCGCGGTCGGGTCGGAGGCGAGCCACGTCGAGGACACGGTCAGCGCAGAGTTGACGCGTAGTGTGGTCGTCAACGGCCGTACAGCACTTCGCGCTGGCGCAACGGCCGCGGGTGTCGTCACCGCGGTGGACGACGCCGGTCGCGTCAAGGGCAGGGCACGTGTGGAGATCAACTTCACCTCCATCACCTCCGGCGGCCGTCGCTATGCGATGTCGACCGACCCCTACGCGCGGCTGGCTCCGGCCACCAAAGGCGAGGATGCCACCAAGATCGGCATCGGCGCCGGTGCCGGTGCGCTCATCGGCGGGTTGCTCGGAGGCAAGAAGGGCGCCGCCCAGGGTACAGCGGTCGGCGGCGGCGCCGGCGCGGGCGTCGTGCTGGCAACCAGGGGCAAGCAGGTGCTCATCGAGCGCGGTGCCGACGTGTCCACATCCCTGACGTCACCGCTGACCGTACGCCTGGCAAACTGAGCCTCGTTCCCCCCGTCGGCCGGCGCCCCATTTGTGAGCAGCCACCGCACGCCCTACAATCAGGACGTGCGATGGCCCCTCTTCGTCGTGACGTTCCTGCTCGGTGCATTCGTGGTCCTCGACGGCCAGGTGCCCGATGCGAAGCTGCAGGCGCAACTCAAGCAGATCTTCCCGGCGGCCACATCCTTCTCGCCCAAAGGGGGCAGCCCACCGCACTTCAAGGCCTTCAAGGGTGACCCGGCGGCGCCGGAGTCGCTGCTCGGTTACGTGTACTGGACGACGGAGCTGATGCCGCTCGAGCGAGGCTACGACGGGCCCATCAAGATGCTGGTCGGTCTCGACACCAAGGGCGTGCTGGCCGGCGTCATCGTGACCGAGCACCACGAGCCGTACGGCAGATTCTCGGTTGAACCGCCGGCGTTTGCCGCACAGTTCAAGGGGAAGAACCTCCGCGATGCGTTCCGGGTGGGAGTCGACATCGACGCTGTATCAACGGCGACCATCAGCGTCACCAGCGCCACTCGTGCCATCCGCAACAGCTCGCTGAAAATCGCCCGGCAGTTTCTCACCCCGCCCGGGACCGCGCGCTGATGTGGGGTGAGGAGGAGCTGCCGCCGACGTGGGCGGAGCTCATCCGGGCGCAGTCCGGCGACCTGCTGCTTTTCGTGGCGTTCGCGGCTCTGGTTCTTATCGGCTTTCGCCGCAAGAGCATTCCGATCAAGATCGCCACACTGGTGGCCTCGGTCCTCTATCTCGGCCTCTACAAGAGCGAGCTGATCTCGGTCGTCAACGTCTTCGGGCTGCTCACATGGAACCTCCCGATTCTGCAGTACAGCCTCGGTTGGTACCTGTTCGCGACATTCACGCTGGTCTCAACGGTGCTCTGGGGACGACTCTACTGCGGGCGCATGTGCGCGTTCGGCGCCCTCACGCAGCTCATCGATCAGGTCGTGCCACGGCGCTGGCGCTACCAGATTCCGTTGCGCATCGAACGGCGCGTCAACTACATCAAGTACGGCATTCTGGCCGCCACGCTCAGCTACTTCTTCGCGACGAAGGACATCGCGGCCTTCCGCTACGTGGAACCGTTCTGGATGTTCACAGGGCGGGGGACGACGCCGCTCTGGATCGCCGTGGGCGTGTTGCTCGTGGCCAGCGTCTTTGTCAGCAATCTCTATTGCCGCCTGCTCTGTCCAACGGGGGCCTTTCTCGGCATCGTGTCGAATCTGGCGGTGTTCCGCATCAAGCGCTGGTCGGAGTGCAAGACCTGCCGCATCTGTGAGAAGGCCTGCGAGTGGGGCGCGATCGACGGCGCGCGCATCATCCAGTCAGAGTGCGTGCGGTGCGACGTCTGCGAGCAGCTCTACGCCAACGAGAAGAAGTGCCCGCACCACATCATCCTCATCCGCAAGGCGGACATCATGGCGCGTCGGTCGGTGGCGCCAACTGCACAAGCCGTCCCGTAAGCCCGGACGACACGCGCACCGTGTTGTCGGCGCCCACGATCACCGCTTCGATGTCGGGCAGCCGTTCGACAAGCGCCATGCCTGCCTCCGGCCCGAGGATGAAGACCCCCTTCGCGAGCGCATCGGCCATCACCGCACGTCCGGTGACCATCGTCACGCTGCGCGTGAGGCGTGCCGGCTCCCCCGTGTCGGGGTCGAGGATGTGGTGATACCGCCGTCCGTCGTGCATGAAGAAGCGCTCGTAGTCGCCTGAGGTGCTGAAGGTGGCGTCGCTCAGATCGATGGCGGCAAAGCTGGTGCCGGCCGGGCCTCGCGGATCACGGATCCCGAGGCGCCACGGACGGCCGTCCCGATGGCCCGCGACGTACAGGTCGCCTCCGGCCTGGATCATGAAATCGCGTAGGCCCGCCGCGCGCAGCGCCGCCGCCGCGCGGTCGACGGCGTAGCCCTTGCCGATGCCGCCGAGGTTGACCTGGGCGCCCTTGCGTCGCACGAAGGCCGTGCCCGCGGCGTCGTTTACCTCGACGGTCGTGTAGTCGATGAGCGGCAGACGGCGGAGGACGTCGGCGCGATCGGGAA
>CANJYC010000257.1 GCA_947478985.1 Acidobacteriota bacterium
CATCGCCCGGCGACGATGTCCGCCCGAATGTGACGTTATCTGTGCCACCGGCGTGGGCACGGCGATTGCGTCACCATCTCGCGGATGCTCGGGAGGGTTCCAACGATGACATTCATCCGCACAGTCACGCTCACACTGGTCACGACCGCCCTGTTCACTGCACCCGCCCTGCAGCGCGAGGCTCTAGCCCAAGGGCAAAGGGGCGAGCGCGGCGAGGCCGACCGAGGGCGTGACGCCCGGCGCGAGGCACCGGCGTCCCGGCGCGAAGCGGCGCCGCCAAGGCGCGGCGGTGTTCGTATCGCCGCGGCGCCGAGGCGCGGTGGCGTCGTCATCGGGGCGTACTATCGGCCGCTCTCGCTCTGGATGGCCTACGACCCCTACGACCCATTCTTCTACCCTCCGTACCGGAATCCCTTCGGCCGATACCCGCGACGCGGCGCGCGCCCGTTCTTCTACGGTGACGCGTCGCTTCGCCTGCAGGTCACCCCGCGCGAGACACAGGTCTTCGTCGACGGCTACTACGCCGGCATCGTCGACGACTTCGACGGCGTCTTTCAACGCCTCGATCTCGAGTCCGGTGGCCACGAGATCGCACTGTTCCTGCCGGGCTACAAGACTCTGAGCGAAAAAGTGATGCTCCAGCGGGGCCGCACGCTCCAGCTGCGGCACACGATGATGCCGCTCGCCAGGGGTGAAGTGTCCGAGCCGCCTGCTGTCGCGTCAGCGCCCGAGAGGCCTTCACAGCCCGCACCGGGCCAGGCTGACCGGGACGAAGAGGAGACTCGTGATGCGGAGCCGCGCGTCGGCGATGCCTCGTTTGGCGCCATCGCCATTCAGGTGCAGCCGGCCGACGCCGATGTCGTGATCGACGGCGAGCGGTGGGAGGGACCGGCGGTCGATGAAGCACTCGTGATCCAGCTCGCCCCTGGTGCGCACCGCGTGGAGGTGCGCAAGGAGGGCTATCGCAGTTACACGGCGCAGGTCGACGTGCGTAACGGACGAACCACGCCCATCAACATCAGCCTGCCCCGGCAGTAGCCACGGCGACGTGCGCGGCAGGGCCTCGGGTCCTGCCGCGCGTCCGGCCGCGCACGTCGTGCGTGGTACTCTGAGCAGATGGCAGATTCATCGCACGCCGCGCCAGTGAGCCTGGCCCGCCGGCGTGCCATCACTGCCGGTCTGCTGCTCGGCATCAGCCTCGCGGCGCTCGAAGCCACGGTGGTCGGCACGGCCATGCCCACGGTGGTGGCCACGCTCGGTGGGCTGGCGCACTACAGCTGGGTCTTCTCCTCCTACCTCCTCACCTCTACTGCAACCGTGCCGATCTGGGGCCGGCTGTCTGACATCTACGGTCGGCGGCGCATGTACCTCGGCGGGGTCGTGGTCTTTCTCCTGGGATCGATGCTCTCGGGGATCTCCCAGACGATGTTCCAGCTGATCGCGGCGCGTGCGGTGCAGGGACTGGGCGCCGGCGCCATCGTTCCGCTCAGTGTGACGATCGTGGGCGAACTCTACACGCTGGCTGAGCGCGGGCGGACGCAGGCGCTCTTCAGCGGCGTCTGGGGCATCGCCTCCATTGCCGGTCCGCTGCTCGGCGGCTACATCACCGACGCACTCTCCTGGCGCTGGGTCTTCTACATCAACCTGCCGTTCGGCGCGCTCTCCCTCTCCGTCATCGCGCTCTCCTACCCGCGTCGCCGGGAGACGACGCGCGCGCGGGTGGACTGGCTCGGCGCGGCGCTGATGTTTGCCGGCGTAAGCGCGCTGCTGCTCGCGGTCGGCGGCGAGACCGGCTCCGGCGCGGCATGGCTTATTGCCTCAGGCGTCCTGCTGGCGCTCTTCACGTACGTCGAGCGCCGGGTCGTCGATCCGATCCTGCCGCTCGAGCTCTTCAGCAGGCCGCTCATCGCGCGCACCGGCGTGGTGGCCTTTCTCTTCGGCGCCGCGATGTTCGGCGCCATCGCGTTCGTGCCGCTCTACCTTCAGGGCGTGCTCGGCGCCACGGCCACGCAGGCTGGCCAGGTCCTGACGCCGCTGTTTCTCGGATGGGTCATCACCTCGGTCATCTCTGCCCGCCTGACCGTGCGTATGGGGTACCGTCCGATTGCGATCGCCGGAGGCGTGCTCCTGACAGCGGGATATCTGGGGCTCGCGCTGTTTACGCCGGACACGTCGCGGTTCGTCATGCTCGGCGCCTGCTTCACGCTGGGACTCGGCATGGGATCGTCGATGCTGGCGGTCCTGCTGGCGGTGCAGCATGGTGTCGAACGCGCCCGGCTGGGCATCGCCACCTCGCTCAACCAGTTCTCGCGAAGCATCGGTGCCTCGGTCGGCGTCTCGGCGATGGGCGCGCTGATGACGCGCTCCCTGACAGGGGTGCCCTTGCCTCAGGGCACGGTCGCGTCGGTCTCAGCGGTCGCTCTGAGCGGCGTGGCGCGGCTGCAGTTTGCCGCCGCCCTGCATCAGGTCTTCGTAACCGGCACCGTTATCGCGGCGTGCGCGCTCGGCGTGACGATGCTGCTGCCCCCGGTGAGTTTCTCCCGCGGTGTCCCGGCCGGTGCCGGCGAGCAGATGATCGCGGCGGAGATGACGACGCTCGATCCGGACGAGGAACCGGCCGGCGTGCTCGACTGATGGCCTCGGACCCATGCAGGCGCGAGGCACCGCTGACGCAGCGGGGGTTGTGGTGCGGGTGTGACCGGAACTGACCGGATGCGTCTAGCGGGTGACCGCGCAGTCGCCGTAGTCCTGCGCGACCAGCGGTTCCTTCGCCTCGCCGCCCTTCACAAGCTCCACTCGCGAGTGGACGGCCCTCAGCCGGCCGCCGGCCGACTCCCGGGCGAATACCGTGGTAATGGCGACGCGACCGACCTCTTCGATCTCGACAAAGTGCAGGCTGGTCTTCGAGGCCTGCAGGATGACCTCTTCCTTCGTGCCGGTGGTCAGCCGCGCGATCATGTCCTGTGTGTCGATGCTGTCGAACTTCGCTGACACCGTGGTGTCGGTGCTGACCTGCGCCGACGGCTCGGCGCCCTTCCAGGACCCTATGGCGCTGACGGGAAACGTGCAGTCAACCGACGTGATGGTCAGCAGATTGAGGTTCACGCGCCCCGCCGTCTGTGCGCCGGCAGCCGAGGCACTGAAGAGGATGACGCCCGGGAGCAGCGCGCCACGGAGCAGGGCGAGCATGAGCGGCGCGGTTCGTGTCGTTGCCATCATCGTGATCCTAACGGGAATCGGCTCAATCGGGTGTACCGCCGCTCCGCCCGCCCCGGCGACCGGCCCGAAGGCCTCTCTCGTCCAGGAACAGCGCATCTCGATGGGGTCGCCGGTGCATTTCTCGGCCTGGACCACAGACAGCCGGACCGCGACGCGAGCGTTCGAAGCGGGCTTCGGCGAGTTCGACCGTCTCGATCGGGCCATGAGTGTCTGGCGCGCAGGCAGCGACATCCTCCGCCTTAACGCCGCCGCCGGCGATCATCCGGTGACCGTCTCCGCCGATGTCCGCGATGCGCTCCATATCGCCCGGCAGGTCAGCGAGTGGACCGACGGCAAGTTCGACGTGACCTTCGGGGCCCTCGGCGACCTCTGGAAGTTCGACGAGAACCAGGACAACCGGATTCCCGATCGCGCCGACGTCCTCCGCCGTCTGCCGCTCATCGACTACACGACCGTCGAGGTAAACGACGCCGCAGGCACGGCCTTCGTGCGACGCAAGGGCGCCCAGGTCAACCTCGGCGGCATCGGCAAGGGCTACGCCGTCGACCGCGCGGCGGCGGC
>CANJYC010000258.1 GCA_947478985.1 Acidobacteriota bacterium
CGACGACCGGGCTCGATCCGATCACAGCCGATACGGTGGACGACGAAATCATGAAACTGCGCGACCTGGAGGAGGTCAGTTCGATCGTCGTGACCCACCAGTTGCGCGATGCCTTTCGCGTGGCCACGAATGAGGCGGTCCGCCTCTCGGATGGGACGATCCAGATCCAGAAGGCGCCGCCCGAGAAGGCGGAAGAAGCCGAGTTCATCATGCTCAAGGACGGCCGCATTCACTTCGAGGGGCACGCCGCGGAATTGCGCGCGGCGGTCGCCACCGATTCCTATCTGCGCGCTTTCCTGTCGTAAAGGACTGATTCGATGCCACGTACCCGTTCGTTAGCCTGGGCCGAGTTGAAGATCGGCATCCTGGCGATTGTTGCCCTGAGCCTTGCGGCCATGCTGATTTTCGCGCTGAGCGGATCCGGCGGATTCTTCTGGCAGCGCTACTCGCTCAAGACGGTCTTCCCGAACGTCGCGGGCCTGGGCGTGGGCGCGCCCGTGCGTATCTCCGGGGTGAACGTCGGCAGCGTCAGCAACATTGCGTTCGTCGGTGACCGCGTCGAGGTGACCTTCGAGATCGCCAAGAGCCGGCGGCAGCTGGTCACCACCGGGTCAACGGCGGTCGTGGGATCCGTGTCGCTGCTGGGCGAAGGCGCCGTCGATATCACGGCCTCGACGCAGGGGAAGCCGGTCGAGGAATGGGGCTACGTGCCGACGGGCCGTTCGGCCCCGGCCATCGGTGATGTGGCGAACACGGCCAACCTGAGCATTGAAGAGGCCACGAACCTCATCAAGGACCTCCGGAGCGGACGCGGCACCATGGGCAAGCTGTTCACGGATGATGCCCTGTACAAGGAGGTCAACGCCTTCGTCTCGGCGGCCGAAGAGGTGGCGCGCAACGTCAATTCGGGTCGCGGCTCGGTGGGGCGGCTCTTGAACAATCCGGCGTCGGCGAAGGCGATTGAGGCGTCGCTACAGAATCTCGAGGCGGTGACGGCGCGGATCCGCGCAGGCGAGGGGAGCCTGGGGCGGCTCGTCAACGATGACGCGTTGAGCAAGAGCCTCACCTCGACGACCTCGAACCTCGACGCGATCTCCGGGCGGATCAGCCGGGGTGAAGGCACGGCTGGGAAGCTGGTCAACGACGAGCAGCTGTACAACCGCATCAACTCAATGGCCGACCGGCTGGACAAGGTGACGGCCGGGCTGCAGGCGGGTGAGGGCACGGCCGGTCAGCTGCTTCACGACAAGCAGTTGTATGAGAACATGAACGGAACGCTCGGTGACCTGCGGCGGCTCGTGCAGGACATCCGCGCGGACCCGAGAAAGTTCCTGAACGTGCGCGTCAGTATCTTCTGATATGTCCAGCAATGACGGGGGTTCGGCGACGGTGCTGCTGGCGTTTCTCGCCGGCGCGATAGCCGGTGCGGCTGCGGCGCTCCTGCTCGCCCCGGCCGCCGGAGAAGAGACGCGCGAATTCCTCGGCGATCGCGTCCGTGAAGGGCGCAGCAAGGCCAAGGACATCTTCGAGCGGGCGCGAGAGGAATTCGAGCGGGCGGTCGAGACGGAGCCTGGCACATGAACAACTTGTTTCTCGGCATCATTGCGGCCTCAGTCCTGGTCATGGCCGTCCTTCAGGTGTACGTGCTGATTGTCGCGGCTCGCGCCGCCGAGCGGTTCGGCGCGCTGGCGGCGACCATCGAGCGTGACATTCGTCCCATCATGGCCAACGTGCAGGCGGTGACGAGTGACGCGGCGCGTGCCACGGCGCTGGCCGTCGCGCAGGTGGAGCGGGTCGACCGGGTCACGGCCGATCTGACCGCGCGGCTCGAGCAGATCCTGACCGTCGTGCAGACGGCGCTCGTTGGCGCCACCGGCGGGGGAGCCTGGCTATCGGGTCTCAAGATGGCGATTGCCGCCTTCCGCAGTTTCCGTAAACCGACGCGCCGGTCCCGGCATGTCGAGGACGAGGACGCGCTGTTCATCGGCTGAGGTTCGTGATACAAGGTGCCCTACACTCCGAAAGGGGGTGCACCATGGCTACAGCGTTACGTCGGGCGGCGGGTTTTGCGCTTCTCGCGGCGTTCGTTCTCGTCCCTTCCCTCGCATTCGCCCAGCAACCATCCAAATCAGAAAAACTGGCGGCCGAGCTGGTGGCCCTGCTCGACGCACGTAAGCTCGACAGCGCCGCGGCGGCGGGCCCGACGGCCGGCGAATACGTCGGCGCGCTCTACTTTCCAGGGAGCCAGCTGCTGGTCGTCGGCGCGGCGTACTCGTCGGCGGAGCGCATGGCGCTGCTGCTCCGTGCCCGCCAGTATCGCGAGGCCTACATCGACTTGAACAGCGGCTCGGATCCCCAGACGAAGCTGTTCGTCTCGGACCTGGGCGCCAACGGGATCCATTTTGATCGGACCGGGAATCAGCCGTTCGACACCATCGATGTCGGCGGGAAGAGTTATGCGTTCAACGGTGACTGGGGCAAGCAGAAGATCTCGAAGGACGAATACACGAAGACCTATCTGGCCAATGACGATCGGTACAGCCGGATGCTCGAAGCGCTCCTGGCGGAGTTGAAGAAGACCTCGTAGCCGGCACAGCGGCGCCGGCGCACGGCACCAGATTGGGCAGCTCGCAGGGGCTGCCCTTTTTCGTGTGGAAGTGGCACCATGTCGCGGCACTTCCAGGAGATCGAACCATGAAGAGAATCGTTCACGTCGTTGTCATTGGTGCGGCCACCCTGCTCACGGCGAGCGCGCTGCGAGCCCAGTTCGCCGTTCCGCCCGAGTGGGCGTATGGTGCCGGTCCTGCGGCGCCAGCGGGGGCCGCGCCGGTGGCGCCGCCCGCAGCGGCCGCGCCCGCCCCGGCGCCCGATACCTCACTCAAGCAGGTGCCAGGCAGCGCGCAGAGTTTCACGCTGGCACAGGTGCGCAATGCGTTTGGTCCAGCCGACTGGTTTCCCGGCGATCATCCAGTCATGCCCGCCGTCGTGGCGAAAGGGAAATCGCCTGACGCCAGGGCCTGCTCGCTCTGCCACTATCCGAACGGCAAGGGACGGGCCGAGAATGCCGGCGTTGCCGGATTGCCGGCCGCCTACTTTCTCCAGCAGCTCAACGACTTCAGACACGATCTGCGGAAGAGCGCGGAGCCGCGCAAGGCCAATACAAACATCATGATCGGCATCGCTAAGGCGCTGACCGAGGATGAGATGCAGCAGGCGGCCGAGTACTTCGGCGCGATGAAGTGGACGCCGTGGGTGCGCGTGGTCGAGACCACGACGGTGCCCAAGACGCGCCTGGCCGGCGGGCTCTTCATCCCGCTCGACGGCGCAGCCACCGAGCCCATCGGGATGCGGATCATCGAGGTGCCGGAGAATGTCGAGCAGACCGAGGTCCTGCGCAATCCGCGGTCCGGTTTTGTCGCCTATGCGCCCCCTGGCAGCATCAAGAAAGGGGAGGCGCTGGTGACGACGGGCGGGAATGGCAGGACGGTCGCGTGCGGGGTCTGCCACGGCGCCGATCTGAAGGGTATCGGTCCGGTGCCTGGTTTGGCCGGACGGTCGCCCAGCTACCTGACCCGACAGATGTACGACATGCAGGCGGGCGCGCGTCACGGCCAGTGGGCTGAGCTGATGAAGCCGGTAGTGGCGAAACTGACGGACGCGGACTTCGTGTCGATTGCCGCCTATGTTGCGTCGCGGACGCCATAGCTGATTTCCTCCGCCCTCGCATCCGGAACCAGGCGGTCCCCGGCGGCGAGGGCCTCCCCA
>CANJYC010000259.1 GCA_947478985.1 Acidobacteriota bacterium
GAGCCCGGCAGCAGATTGTCGAGTGGCCGCCCCGGCAGGGCGTCACCCACCATGACGGCCAGGATCGGCAGGCTCAATCCAAGCGACACTCGGAACCGGCGAGTCATGTCATCGAGCTCGTGGTTCGGCGGTGCCTCGAGGGTCACCGTAACCGGCTCGAGGGCCATGCCGCAGATCGGACACGAGCCGGGGCCGACCTGCCGCACCTCTGGATGCATTGGGCAGGTGTACTCGGCCGACGCGTCGGCCGGTGCTTCGGCCGGCGCGTCAACCGGCGACGGGCGCGAGGCACGAAGCATGATTGGCACGACAACCGGCATGGCCGCCGGCCCCGCGGCCGGCTTCGCCGTCAGGAACGCGTCCGGGTTCGCGCGGAACCGCTCGACGCAGCTCCTGCCGCAGAAGTAGTAGGTGCGCCCGCCGTGCACGACTTCCCCTGCGGATTTCTCGGGCAATACCGTCATCCCGCAGACCGGGTCGATGGCGCCCACCTGTGCGTGCGGATCCATGGTCATGACGCGGCTCCGGTTCGACTGATGGTTGACGGGCAATGCAGGAAGCGTGAGTACTGAAACGCCTGCAGCGCTCCCGAGGGCGTGCGATGCGCGTGTACCTCCGAGTGCACGCGCGTGAACGCGGGGCCGAGTTCGTCAGCGAGCCCTTCCGGCGAATAACGCGCCACCGGCAGGCCGCTGCACCGCTCGGGCCCGTCGAGAGCAAACGTGGCGATGATGGCCGTGCCGCCCACCTTCAGGGTGCGCGTGAGGTGCTCCAGGTAACGGCTCCGCTCCTCCGGGTCCGTGAGGAAGTGGAAGACGGCGCGGTCGTGCCACACGTCGACGGGCGCCACGGTCCATGGCCCCGTCACGTCGGCAACGATCCAGGTGACACGCGCGGCGGCGGCACCGAGACGGGCGCGCACCCGGTCGATGGCGGCCTGCGAGACGTCGAGCACGGTGACGCCGCGCACACCGCGCGCCACCAGCGCGTCGACGAGGCGGGACTCCCCGCCCCCGATATCAATCACGCGGGACTCCGATGACAGGCCCGCCTCCTCGATCAGGCGCAGCGAGAACTCGGGGGCAGGCTCGAACCAGCTCACCTGCTCTTCCGCCTTCGTCGTATAGACGGCGTCCCAGTGCTGTCGCCGATCCATCGTCATGTCCTGTTGCACCTGCCTCAGTGTCCCGTCATCCGGCCCAGTTCAGCGCGCACGAAAAACCCGCCCTCGCTCACCACCTGCTCGCCCACGGCGACACCGCGTATGACCACCACACGGTCACGGCCAGTGTCATCAACCTCCACCTGTCTCTCGATGAACCGTCCCTGCTGGTTGGGGTCAGCCACATAGACCACCTGTCGCTCACCCACCGTTTGCAGGGCACTGCGCGGCACGAGCACCGCGTCTGCCTTCGCCCCGAGGTCGACGCCGACGTCGACATACATGCCGAGTCGCAGTCGCCCGCCTGGATTCGGCACCTCGACGCGTAGCTTTGCCGTGCGCGTCTCCGTCTGCATCTGGGGATCGATATAGCTGACTGTCCCCGGGGTCAGTACACCAGGATAGGCTGGCGTCGCGATCTGCACGCGAGTACCCACGGGCACAGCCGCGAAGTCACGCTCGTAGAGGTCCGCGATGACCCAGACACTCGACAGGTCGAGGATGGTGAACAGTGGCATCGACGGATCGATATTGAGTCCCGGGTTGCCGCTTCGGGCGGAGACGATGCCGTCAATCGGTGCCACGATCGAGGCATCGGTCGTCGCCTTGTGTGCCATCGCGAGCACGTCAATCCGCTCCCTTGCCACGCCGAGCAGTTCGAGGCGTGACCGGGCGGCCTCCACCGAGGCTTCGAGTCGTGCGTGATCGGCCTCGAGCATCTCGAGTTCCTGCCGGCTCGCCGCACCGATCTCGGCCAGGCGGCGCGTGCGGGTGAGCCGTTGCTCGTGCCCGAGCAGCTCGGCATGGGTGGCGACATAGCCGGCCTGCGCGTCAGCAAGTTCCGGACTGTAGACGCTGGCAAGCTCCTGCCCCCGCACCACGTGCTGCCCCAAGGCAGTACTCACACTGGTCAGGCGGCCCGACACGAGTGAGGTGACCGTCACCTCCCTGTAGCGGTTCGCCTCCACCACGCCAGGCAGCCGCAGCCGGGACGGCGCGGTGCCGAGCGATGCAGCGACCGTTCGAATCCTTGCGCGTGTGGCCATCTCCGGTGACAACGTCACCGCCGCGTCACGGGCCGGCACCGGCATCACGTCAGCGGCGGGTGCACTCGCCACCGTGGTCGGCGGTGCCGGCCGACGCCAGACGGCCGCCCCCACGGCCATTCCGGCCGCAACGAGCGCCACAGCCGCGGCGACGTACACCCCCTTGTTCTGCATGGCGGTCATCGCACTTCTCCTCTCGCCGCGCGCAGTGCGACCTGCGCCTCATAGGCCCTGACGAGCGCCGCTGTATAGGCCTGCTCCAGATCGAATGCGCGGCGCCGGCTGTCGATCACGTCCATGAGCGGCACTCCGCCGAGGGCATACGCCTCGCTGATGGTGTCTGTGTCGTGGCGAGCCAGGTCGCGGATGCTGACAGCGTAGAGATCGACCGCCCGACTCGCGTCTCGCGCGCGCACCATGGCCGAGTCATTCTCCGCTCGCGCGGTCAGCTCACGGGCCGCAAGACTGAGACTCGCACTCGACCGCGTCGACTCGGCGGAGGCAATGGCGCCCTGATTCCGATTCCACAGTGGCAGCACCAGCGTCGCGCCAATCTGGAGACTGTGAAATGTGTCGTCAATGGGTGCGAGGAGTCCGGCACCGTCGAAGGCCCGCAGCGGAAATCCCGATCGCATGCCGGCGTAACCCGCCTGGATGCTGGCGTCGGTCCGTCCCTCGCTACGCGCGGCCGCCACCTGGGCATCGGCCAGCGCCACGCGGGCGGCCGCCTCCTGCACGTCGGGCCGAACGCGACCGCCCGGGGCCTGATCGATCGTGACCCGATTGCTAATGGCCTCCCCGGCCCGGCGCCGCACAACCGCTTCGAGTGAGTCGGAGAGCTCCAGGGGCGCGTCTGGCTGGAGGCCAACCATGGCCTTCAGCTCGATCAGGGCCGCCTCCGATTCACCCGCGGCCATTACCTGCTCGGCTTCAATCCGCCAGGTCTCGATGGCAGCCTGATTGGCTTCAAGTTGCGGGATGGCCCCCTCGGCCGCCCGTCGCGCAAGCAGATCACTCAGTTGGCGCGCGGCGGTCAGGGCGTCGTTCGACACTGCCAACGTGCGGCGCGCAGCCAGCAGCCGCCCGGCCTGCCCTCGAATCGCGGCCGCCAGCAGTCGCTCCCGATCCAGCACCGACACGGCTGCCACATCCGCTTCGCGCAGCGCGGCCGTGATGCGAGCGGGCCGGCGAAACAACTCGAGTGGCCACGCGACCGACGCCATCGACTGATAGCCGCTGCCGCCTAGCTCCTCCTGGCGTGTGGCCATGACCATCGGGTTTGGTCTCAGCCGCGCCTGCATCACCTGGCCCTGCGCGGCGCCCGCCTCGGCGCGCGCTGCCTGGATCTCCGGCGAGCGGTCGATTGCGGCGGTGACCAGTTGATCGATGGTAAGTGCCTGCGCCGAGGCACGCGGCGCGGCCGCTGACATCAGCACGGCCGCGATGGTTATCCTGCGTAACAGCACTGTCATCGTACGTCCCCAGCAAAGGGCGCTGATCCGCGCCCGGCAGGTCCATCCCACGCGATCGTCATCTGA
>CANJYC010000260.1 GCA_947478985.1 Acidobacteriota bacterium
CGCCGGGAGGGGCATCCCCGCCCGCCGCGCAGGCGCCAACGGCGCCGAGGACGGGTGGGGAGACCCGGAGACGGGCCCCGCCGAGCATCACCGCAGGTAGTTCCGATTACTTACGCTACGTCCGCCGACTCTGCGTGGCCGGATCCAGCCTGTCGCGTAATCCATCGCCAAGGAAATTGAAGCCAAGCACGAGGACCGCGATCGCCAGTCCTGGGAAGATCGTGAGGTGCGGCGCGTCGAGCAGGTGTGCCCGACCGTAGTTGAGCATCGTCCCCCAGCTCGGCGTCGGCGGCTGCACGCCAAGACCGAGGAAGCTCAGCGAGGCCTCCGCGAGAATTGCGCCGCCCATCCCGAGCGTCGCCTGCACCGTCACCGCGGGCAGCGCCGTCGGAATCACGTGATGCATCAGAATACGCGGCGTCGTGGCGCCGAGCGCGCGCGCCGCCTGCACGAATTCGAATTCGCGGGCGCGCAGCACCTGTCCGCGCACCAGCCGTGCGTAGCCGACCCACCCGATGAGCGACAGCGCCAGCACGACGTTCACGAGGCTCGGACCGAGGACGGCCACCATCGCAATCGCCAGCAACAGGCCGGGAAATGCGAGAAGGACATCGATGACGCGGCTAACCCCCTCGTCGATGCGCCCGCCGAAGTACCCGGCGATAGCGCCCATGACGATGCCGACCGACGCCGAGACCCCGACCACCACCACGCCGACCATCAGCGAAATCCTCGCGCCCGACAGGATGCGCGCGAAGATGTCGCGGCCGAGTTCGTCGAGGCCGAACCAGTGCAGTCCGGTCGGGCCCGACAGTCGCAGCGCCAGCTCCTGCGAGGCGGGATCGTAAGGGGCCACGAGCGGCCCGAAGACTGCGGCCAGCACCGCCATGAGGACGATCGCCCCTCCTACACGAGCCATGCGCTACTCATAGCGGATGCGCGGATCGAGCGCCCCGTAAACAAGGTCGGTCATCAGATTCACGCCTACGTAGGTCACGGCAATCAGCAGAATGCACCCCTGGACGAGCGGGTAATCGCGAAAGCCGATCGACTGGATGAGCAGCCGTCCGATGCCGGGCCACGCGAAGACGGTTTCGGTGATCACGGCGCCGGTCAGCACCGCGCCGAACTGGAGGCCAAGGAGCGTCACGATCGGGATCAGGCTGTTCCTGAACGCGTGACGCATGACGGCCCGTGTGCGCGACGCGCCCCGGGCCCGCGCCGCCAGCACGTACGGCTCGCGCAATTCCTCGAGGAGTGTCGCGCGCGTCATCCGCGCCAGGATGGCCGCGAGTGCCGCGCCGAGCGAGATCGCCGGCAGCACCAGATGCGCCCACGTCCCGCGGCCTGAGACCGGCAGCCACCCCAGCTCCACCGAAAAGATGATCGCGAGCAGCGGCCCGAGCCAGAAATTCGGGATGGACACGCCCAGCAGCGCCAGCGTCATCGCGCCGTGATCGACGGCCGTGCCGCGCCAGACCGCCGCGGCGATGCCGAGCGGAAGGGACACGGCGATCGCTACGAGCATGGCCGCCGCGGCCAGCTCGGCGGTGGCCGGCATCCGCTCCAGGATGGCGGTGGTCACCGGCTGGCTCGTCCGCAGCGAGGTGCCGAGATCCCCGTGCACGACGCCGTTGAGAAAGTGGCCGTACTGCTCGAGCAGCGGCCGGTCGAGCCCCAGCCGCGTGCGCAGCTCGGCGACATCCTCCGGAGCGGCTGTCTCCCCGAGCATAGCCAGCGCCGGATCGCCGGGGATGAGATGAATCAGGGAGAACACGAGCGTCGCCACGCCAACGAGGACGGGAACGGTCAGCGCGAGTCGCCGGACGAGAAACCGCAGCACGGTGTCATTTTGCCTCAATCCCCCGCCGGCTCATGGCCTTAAGCAGGCCCTGACGCGACAGGCCGAGCTGCGCGGCCGCCTTCGTCCGATTGCCGCCCGCGCGTGCCAGCGCCACCTCGATACACCGGCGTTCGCAGTGCGCCCGTGCCTCCGCGAGTCGGAGCACCTTGGATCGGGTCGCTCCCATGATGGCCACAGGCAGGAGCGACGAGAGCACGCGCCCCCGCGGCGGCGCCGCCACCGCAAGCGCGGCCATCACGTTCTGCAGCTCGCGCACGTTGCCCGGCCAGTGATACGCGGTGAGCGCCACCAGCACCCCGTGCGTCAGCGTAGCCGATGACCCGACACGCCCGGCCGCGCCACGCCAGAAGTGCTCCGCCAGCAGGGCGACATCCTCCGGTCGGTCGCGAAGCGGGGGGACGCCAATCCGGATGACATCAAGGCGGTACAACAGGTCCTGCCGGAATCGCCCCTCAGCCGCCTCGGCCCGCATGTCGCGGTTGCTGGCCGCCACGAGGCGCACATCCACCGTGCGCGTGGTGCTCTCGCCAATGCGCCGCACCTCCTGCTGCTGCAGCACGCGCAGCAGCTTGGCCTGTCCTCGCGCCGACAGCTCAGCCACCTCGTCAAGAAACAGCGTGCCCCCGTCCGCCTCCTCGAAAAGACCCGCACGATCGGCCACGGCTCCCGTAAAGGCTCCGCGCACGTGGCCGAACAGCTCGGCGTCGAGCAGGTCCTCGGGTATCGCCGCGCAGTTCAGGTCGCACCAGCGTCGACCGCGCCGCCCGCTCAGATCGTGAATGGCGCGAGCCACCAGTTCCTTACCGCAGCCGCTCTCGCCCTCAATGAGCACGCTGAAGGGCGCGGCGGCCGCGCGTACGATGGCACGGCGGACCTCGCCCATCGCGTGGCTCACGCCGATGAGCGAGGGCACCAACTGCGCGGCCGCGGCGGCCAGCCGCGCGGCCGCGTGCTGTTCGTCCACGTGCGGCGCCACCAGAACCGCCGCCAGCATGAGCAGCGCTTCGGCGTGCGCCGGCGGGCGTCGCGCCTGCGGCCAACGCGCCACGATGGCGGCGCGTGGCCGCGTGTCCGCGCGCACCACCACGCCAACCTGCTGTCCGTCGGCCTCCTCCTCCGGGCCAATCGCCATGCCGGCCTCGAGCACGCGACCGCCGAGACTGGTGAGGGCACCGTCGCCCACGGTGAGGATCGGCGACACCGCTCCGGCCTCATCCGACAGCAGGTCAACACGGCAGGCCTGCAGCGTCGTGGCGATCCGCTCCAGCAACGTGCGCACCGCAGGCCCGTCGTCGCTGGCCTCGTGCGTGATGCGAGCCAGACTCGAGGCCAGCGCGAGCGCCGTCTTCGCGGCGGGTGGATCGTCGACGCACACCGACGGGCGACGCTCGCGGGCCGGACTCGCGTGCCGTGCCAGACGCCGCTCGATGGACTGTCGAAGCGCCGCCGGTGCCACCGCACGGACGCGCACCAGCCGATGGAGTTGGCCATCCGCCTCACGCGCACGGCCGGCCCGCCGGAGCGCATCGAACCAGACGAGGCGGGCGCGCGCGATACGGAGTGGCGTGTGTGCGAGCCCGACCAGCGTCGAGATGTGGGCGAACACCACCGCAGCGCTGGTGAGGTCCCCGGCCTCCGCCAGCACGCGCAGATAGGCCGTGTGCGCAATCACCCTGGCGAGCAGGACGCCGGACGCGTCGGCGGCTTCGACCGCGTGTTCGGAACGCTGTCCCGCGTCGAACAGATGCTGCTGCCTCACGAGAACCTTCACCGCCACCGCGTCGACCAGGGCCCTGACGATCGGCTCGCACTCACCGTCAGGCAGCGGCGCCACCACGGCCGCCTCGTCAAGTCTCTCCTGCCGCAGCCGCAC
>CANJYC010000261.1 GCA_947478985.1 Acidobacteriota bacterium
GACGCGGCGGCCCCGCCAAGACGATCACGCACTCCGTGCAGGAAGTGCCGGCCCACGAGAAGATGCAGTGGCTCGCCAAGTGGATCCGCGAAGTCTCCGCCGGTCCGGTTCTGGTGTTCTGCCGGACGAAGGTGGGCGCCGATCGCCTGGCCACGCGCCTGAATTCGATGGGCATCCGGACGGCCGCGCTGCACGCGGACCGCACGCAGCAGCAGCGGATGTCGGCAGTGGAAGGTTTCCGCACCGGAGACTTCCCGGTACTGGTGGCGACCGATGTGGCCGCCCGCGGGCTCGACATCGACGGCATTGCGCACGTGGTCAACTTCGAGGTTCCTGATACGCCGGAAGCCTACGTGCACCGCGTCGGCCGCACCGGACGCGCCGAAACCACGGGGAGCGCCCTGACGCTGGTGTCGCCCGAAGAAGTGCGCGCGCTGCGCGCGCTGGAGAAGGCCGTTGGCGTCCAGCTTCAGTAACGGTCCGTTCGCACCGGGTCCATCGAACCCGACGTCGCCCATGAGCCCGGGGGAAGCCGCGTCCCCCGAGGCGCCGGCCGACTCACCTGAGGTGACCGACGCGCCGCAGTCGGCGGGGCTCGTGCGCTTCCGGTCCTGTCGATGGCAGCAGCCGAAGGACGAGACGAGCCCGGTCGAGTTCTGCACGCACCGTGAGGTCAAGCCCTACGCGGGTACGACGGCCTTCGACGCTGACGCCTGGTGCTCGGACTGCCAGTTCTACAAGCTGCGCCGCGCACCCAAGAAGCGCGAACCGCGCGACGAATACTCCTACTAGTCGCCGGTCATCGGGAGGCCGCGTGCGTCGCCCTCCACGCGTGGGCCGCTGCAATGCGTGCGGTCGCCGACGGGTGGGTATGGAACAGCACTTCCACGATCCACGACGGGTGCTCCTCCGCCAGGTTCTGCGCAGCCAGCCGCCTCATCGCGCTGACGAACGCGTCGACGTTACGCGTCATCTCGAGCGCATAGCGGTCGGCGCGTCGCTCGTGCGCGCGTGAGAAGAGGTTGAAGACCGGCATCAGCACGAACGAAACCGCACCGGCCGCGAGCAGCAGGAGCGGCAGCGCCGCCACGTCGTCCTTCCCCGTCAGTCCGAACGATGCGCTGAAGTGCGTCAGCGCCACATCCGCCGCCGCGAAGCCGGCGAGAATCAGTACGGCCTCAAGCCCAATCCCCGACCAGATATCGCGGTAGACGTGATGCGCCAGCTCGTGCGCGAGGATGACCTCGATCTCGTCGTCCGAGTGTTCGGCGAGCAGCGTATCCGAGAGAAGGATGCGCCGGGTTCGCCCGATGCCGGCCAGCGCCGCGTTCGCCTTTCGCGTGCGGTCGCCGAGCCGCCACTCAAACACACCCAGCACCTGCGCTCCGGCCCGCTCGGCCAGCGCAACGAGCCGCGCAACCAGTGCCGGGCGTTCGAGGGGCGCGAACGTGTAGAACAGCGGCATCAGGACGATCGGAGCCAGTTGCGCCAGCCCGATGAGCAGCCCGGCAAATACCACCGCCGCGAGCACCCACCAGCGGTCCGGGCTCCAGCGCAGCAGCACCAGCACGATCGGCGCGGCCAGTGTGCCGAGCACCAGGGCCACCACCACCCCTTTGAGGCGATCGTTCCACCACTGCGGCATCGTCTGCCTCGACAGGCCATAGCGCCGCTCAAGGGCCAGTTCCTGATAGAGCGCGAGCGGCAGGCGCAACGCTTCGCTCATCAGCACGAGGAGCGTGACGTAGATGATGACGGTCGGCAGGAAGGAGCCGTGCGCCAGGGACGCGGCCGCGGCGCGGATCGCGCCGGACGCGCCGGACACGAGGAGCACCAGGAGAAGCAGCGTGCCCAGCAGAGTGTCGGCACACGACACCCGCCGCCGGAGTCGGTGGTAGCGAGCGGACTTGTCCTCGTTCGCCACGTGGAACGCCTCAGACCAACGCCGGGAAACCCGATCCGGCCTAGTTGAGCTGAACCGAGATCAGCTTCGACACGCCGGGCTCCTCCATCGTCACGCCATACAGCCGGTTTGCGATTTCCCTGGTCCGGCGGTTGTGCGTGATCAGGATGAACTGCGTATGTTCGAGCATCCCGCGCAGCATGTCGACAAAGCGGCTGACGTTCGCGTCATCGAGCGGTGCGTCGATTTCGTCGAGCAGGCAGAACGGGCTCGGCTTGTACTTGAAGATCGCGAACATCAACGCGATCGCCGTAAGCGCTTTCTCGCCTCCCGAGAGCAGCTGCACGCTCTGCAGCCGCTTGCCCGGAGGCGACGCAACGATGTCGATGCCGCTCTCGAGCGGATCGTTCTCGTCGAGCAGCGTCAGCCCCGCACGGCCACCGCCGAAGAGCGTGCTGAACGTGCCCTGGAAGTTCTGCTGAATGGCGGCAAACGCCTCCGTGAAGCGGACCCGAGTGGTCTCGTCGATCCGCTTGATCGCCTCGGCCGTCTGCGCGATGGAATCGATCAGGTCCTGGCGCTGCGTGGACAGGAACAGGTACCGCGCCTCGAGCTCATCGTACTGATCGATCGCCATCATATTGACCGGCCCGAGACGGTCGATCTTGGCCTTGAGGGCCACGATGGCCTCCTCGGCGCTCATCGAACCCGTGCGAACCGGGGCCGCCTGCGCGGGCACACCCTCGCTAGCGTCGGCGTCCGCGTCGGGGTCAACTTCTTCGGCGGTAATCGCAGCCGCGTCGGGTTCGGCCTGTCCGGAGGCCTCCATCTGTTCGACCTCGACCAGCACCTCGGCCAGCGAACACTGCGCCATGTCCGCGCAGGTCTGCGCCAGGTGTGCGAGGTCGCTCTCTGCCGTCGCACGGGCAAGATCGAACTCGCTCGCCTGCGCCCGGATCTCCTCCAGGACGCGCCGTGCCTCGCGAATCACAATCTCCTGCGCGTCAACCTGCATCCGGAGCGCCTCGGCCTGCTCGTCGGCCGTCCGCAACTCACCACGCAGGACATCGAGCGCGCGTATGTCATCGTCGAGCGTCCGCTCGCCGTCCACCACGGCCTGGAGCAGGGACGCGCGTCGCGCCTGTGTCTGCTCCAGTTCCGCACCGCGCAGACCGATGCGCTGCTCCAGTTCGCGTGCACTCTCCTCGAGACGCTCGACTTCCGCGGCCAGCGCCACGGTCCGCTCAACCAGGCCGGCATGGGCGGCGCGCGCGCCGGCCGCCGTGGCGGTCAACTCAGCCACCGCGTCGCGCCCGGCCACGAGCCGTCGCTGCGCGTCGCTCAGCTGTTCCTCGGCGCCACGCTGCTCGTCCTGCAGGCGGCCGATCTCCGCGTGCGCTTCGGTGTAGCGCGCGTCGAGCGCCGTGCGCTCCTCTTCGGCCCGGTGACGCTCAAGCGCGATGGTGTCGGCCTTGCGCGCCAGGCGCCCGGACTCTTCCGCCGCACGCGAGAGCAGCGCCTCGTGGCCGACGATTTCCTTTTCCTGACGATGCCGTTCGGCATGGAGGGCGGCAATGGCGCTGGTCGCCTGGGCGATGGCAATCTCGAGCGCCGCGGTCTCCTCGGCCAGGCGACGGAGCGCCTCGCGATCGCCGGCAATCCGTTCCCGCAGTTCCTTTATTTCGCGCCTGGTCGCGAGAATGCCCCTGGACTCAGCTCTGGCGCCGCCCGAGATCAGGTGCGGTCCGCGCAGCACGTCGCCATCGAGCGTCGCGACGGGCGCCGACGTCCGGCGCGAGGCCTCAAC
>CANJYC010000262.1 GCA_947478985.1 Acidobacteriota bacterium
AGAAACGGCCCGGCTGGGGGCCGGGCCGTTCTTGCGTATGAAAAATGGTCGGGATGACAGGATTCGAACCTGCGACCCCCTGACCCCCAGTCAGGTGCGCTACCAGGCTGCGCTACATCCCGAATCGTGAGCAACTAGGCGCTGGCGCGCTTCGTCTTCGTGCCCGTTGTCTTCCGTCGTGCCGGCGACTGTGCTGCCGACGGCGCCTTCCCCCTCGTCGCCATCGCTCGCTGGGCCACTGACGGCGTTTTCGCGTGCATGGCCGGCGGTCTCAGCTGATACTCCCCGGCGGACGAACCAGACACCGGTGACTGCGACAACACCTCAAGAAGCAGTCGCAATCCATCGCGTACGGCTGAAATCTTCTGTCGTGCGTCGGCCCCCACCGCCTCGACGGCCACGCTGACGTCCTCGGTCGCCTCGACCATCTCGCTCGGCGCAGCCACCGGCGACTGACTTTCAAGCCGGCGTCGTGCCCCGGACAGCGTCAGCCCCTCGCCAAACACCAACTGCTTGATGCGGATGACCTGATCCACATCGGCCTGCCGATAGAGTCGTGTGGCCTCCCCGGCCTTCTGCACGCCAATGCCGGGGAACTCTTTTTCCCACGACCGGAGCACGTACGGTTGCAGCTGCGTCAGTTCGCAGACATCCGCAGCCTTGTACAGCTTCGGGACCATGAGGCGTCAGTATAACAGTCCGACGCCGGGCGTCACTCGCTCTTCCGCCGAGGCCGCCGGGCCGCCGGCTTCGCCTTTCCGCGCGCCCCCTTCGTGCTCAGCGTGTTCTTGGTACTCTTGGTGCTCTGTTTCCCGTGTGCGCTCTTTGACCGCTTGGCGCCCTTCGGACGCGGAGGCCCATCAGGCCCCTTATAGGCGCCGCGGTCACCCTTGGCCTTTTCCGTGCGCCGCCGCACGTGAATCCGGATCGGCGTGCCCATGAACCCGAATGTCTCGCGCAGCTCGTTGACGAGGAACCGTTCGTAGGAGAAGTGGAAGCTCGTGGCCACGTTTGTGAAAAAGACGAACGTCGGCGGCGCGATGGCGGTCTGAGCCGCATACATGATGCGCACCTGCCGCCGTCCGGGGCTGGCGGGAGGATGCGCGGCCGTGACCCGCTGGATGAACTTGTTCAGCTCAGGCGTCTTGACCCTGGTGCGTCGCGAGGTGGCGACCTTCTCGATCCACTCGAGCACCTTTGGGGTCCGCTCACCGGTGGCAGCCGAGATGTGCAGCACGGGCGCATAGTCGAGGAATTTCAACTGTCGGCGGAGCGTCTCATCGAACGCTTTCGAGAAATTGGGCTCCCGGTCCTTCATGAGGTCCCATTTGTTCGCGGCAATGATGACCCCGCGTCCTGCCTTGTCCGCCTCGCCTGCGATCGCGGCGTCCTGATCGGTGGCCCCGGCGTTGGCATCGACGACCATCACCACAACGTCGGCCGCATCGATTGCGCGCCGCGCCAGCAAAACACTGACGGATTCAATGGCGCCGCTGCTCGCTACCCGCCCGGCTCTGCGGATGCCCGCCGTGTCGACGATGCGGAAGCGGCGCTTGTGCCAGGTCAGCACGGCATCCACAGCGTCGCGTGTGGTTCCGGGCATCTCGCTGACGATCATCCGCTCCTCTCGGAGCAGGCGGTTCACGAGGGACGACTTCCCCGCGTTCGGTCGGCCGACAATAGCCACAGCCGTCTCGTCGGGTTCCCCGCGATTGAACCGCCCGCCGGTCGGGCCTGTCTCCAGATGCGCGGGATTTCCTTCGGCGCCGGGCGACCCGAAATGCGCCTTTGGCAGGAGAGCGAGCACCTCATCCAGCAGATCGCCCACGCCAGACGCGTGCTCGGCCGAGATCTCCACCACGTGATCGAACCCGAGCTGGTAGAAATCCATGACGCCCCGGGCCCGCTTGTCGTCGATCTTGTTGATGGCCAGGATCGTCGGCACGTCGGCCGCGCGCACCGCCTTCGCAATGTCCCGGTCGCCGGGGACGAGCCCTTCCCGCCCATCGACGACGAGTATCAGCAGGTCTGCCGAGGTAATCGCCCTGTGGCCGCGCGCCAGGACAAGCTCGTGCAGCGGATCCTGGCTGGCGCCAAACATCCCGCCGGTATCGACCAGCTCGAAACGCACGCCCTGCCACTCCGCGGGCTGGGCCAGCACGTCGCGGGTGGTGCCGGGAATAGGCGCCACAATCGCACGGCGGCTGTCGCTGATGCGGTTGAACAGCGTCGACTTCCCCACGTTGGGGCGGCCGACCAGCACTACGGACGGCAGGGGCATAACGGCTCAGTTGACAGCGTAAGTCTCACTCTCTATAGTAGTTACAGCTTTTTGCTGAAGGTCGGAACACAGATGATCAAGGTCGATATCGTCAATGAAGTCTCGAAAGTCGCCGACATCACCAAGGTCAAGGCTGAGGTCGCGGTCGACGCCGTGTTTGACGCGATGCGGCTCTCCATGCAGCGCGGTGATCGTATCGAACTTCGCGGATTTGGCGTGTTCCAGGTGAAACCGCGCAAGCGCGGTATTGGTCGTAACCCTCGAACCGGAAAGGAAGTCCGCATCCCTCCTGGTCGGACTATCCGCTTCAAGCCCGGTAAAGACCTCCAGAATATCGGTTAACGCGCCCGCATGGGCACAACTCATTCAGACTTCCCCAGTTTTCCGGACGCGACGCCCCCGGCCGAGGGCGCGCCGGCCCGTGATGTCTTTGCCTACGTCCCGCGTCTCGGCAGTCCGCCTCTGCGACCGGAGCGGCGGTGGCGTCACGTGGTCCTCTTCCTCCTAACCATCGTCACGACCACCTACGTGGGAGGGTTCCATTACGCCGCATTCATCCAGGGCTTCGGCACAGCGGGCCTCGGCCTCTCGGCGGGCTCCCTCTTCCTGCACGGGCTCTGGTACAGCGTCTCCATTCTCGCCATTCTCGGCGCCCACGAGTTCGGACACTACTACGCCTGCCGTTACTACCAGGTGGACGCGTCGCTCCCGTATTTTCTGCCAGCCCCGCTGCCGTTGACCGGCACGCTTGGCGCCTTCATCCGGATTCGCCAGCAGATCCCAGGCAAGCGCGCCTTGTTCGATATCGGAATCGCCGGGCCCATCGCCGGCTTCCTCGTGGCGATTCCGGTTCTGCTGCTGGGCATGAGCATGTCACGTGTTGATACGTTGCCGCCGGTCACGACGAATCTGGTCGAACTCGGCGAGCCCCTGTTGTTCAAGGCGGCCTCCTGGCTCGTGTTCGGCGCGATTCCGGCCGGCTATTCAGTCAACATGCACCCGATGGGCTTTGCGGCCTGGTTCGGCCTGCTGGCAACGGCGCTGAACCTGTTTCCGATCGGGCAACTGGATGGCGGCCACATCTCCTACGCGGTGCTGGGACGTAGAAGCACCCTTGTGACGCTCACTGCCGTGGTGTCCCTCGTCGGACTCAGTTTTGTGTCGTCGTCGTGGATTGTCTGGACGGTGCTGACGGTGGGGATGCTGCTGGCGTTCGGCCCGCGCCACCCGCGGACCTACGACGAAGAAGTGCCGCTCGATCCGGCACGCCTGTGGCTGGCGGCGTTTGCGGCGCTGATGTTCGTGGTCTGCTTCACGCCCGCGCCGATCGCACCCTTCCAGTTGCTGCAGCCATAAAGGCTGTCACCGTACCGGCGTGCGTCATTGAAGATGAGCCTGGCGTCCACGTACGCTGACGCCAGATGGGTG
>CANJYC010000263.1 GCA_947478985.1 Acidobacteriota bacterium
AGCGCGCCGTGACGCAGGTGCTGGTCAGCAACGGGGAGACCACAGTCATCGGCGGCATCTATGTGAGCCGCGAGCAGTCAGCCGACGATCGGACTCCGGGGCTCCACCAGATTCCGCTCCTCGGTTGGCTGTTCAAGCGCGAGAGCGTTACCGACGAGAGCCGCGAGCTGCTGATTTTCATCACGCCGCGGATTATCAGGCTGTAGGAGTGATGGCTGTGAGAACGACCCTTTTCAGATCGTTGGGCTGTGTCGGCCTGGCAGTGCTCGTCTCAGGGTGTGGCGATGTCGCGCGCCTGGGCCGGTCTCCAGTGCAGGTCGCGACTATTCTGCTTCAGGCGGCGCCAGGCTCGAATCCAAGCCAGTTCGGTAACCCACTGTTGTCGGACGTCGAAACGCTGCTCACCACGCCCGCGCCGTGCACGCCACAGGCGCCGTGCGCCACCTTCTTCAATGACCTTGGGCAGATCACGATGGCGCTGCTCCTGAAGAATCCGGGCACCGTGGCCACGCCCAATGCGCCGTCGCTGCTCAATCAGGTCACCTTCACTCGCTACCGGGTGGAATACACCCGGACGGACGGACGCAACGTGCAGGGCGTCGACGTGCCGTTTGCCTTCGATTCAGCCGTCACCTTCACGGTGTCCGCCGGGGGGACCTCCACGAACGGGTTCGAGCTGGTCCGGAACATTGCCAAACGTGAGGCGCCGCTGCTGGCGCTGCGCACGAGCGGCGTCATCATCTCAACCATTGCTGAGGTGACCTTCTACGGCAAGGACCAGACGGGCAGCGAGGTCACGGCATCGGGGCGCATGGCGGTGAATTTTGGCAACTTCGCGGATCAGTAAACAGGACGACACCATGATGAGGAACCGGCGTAGACATCTCGGCCTGTTATCCGCGGTCTTCAGCCTCACGCTGGCGCTGCTCGTGTCCGGCTGTTCGCTCGAGCAGCAGACGCCGCCGAGCATCAGCGGCCCGTCGGAGTTCGCGATGAACGTCGTCGTGACCTCGAGTGCGACCGTGATTCAGCGGGATGGTGTGTCCCAGGCGGTCATCACGGTTCAAGTGCGCGACTTCGCGGGCAAGCCGGCGGTGAGCCAGCGCTTCCTGCTCCAGGCAACCGGACCCAATGGGATGGTTGTATCCGCGACAGAAGTCACGACCGACGTAAATGGTCTGGCCAGTATTCTCATCACAGCACCTCCGAGCTCCTCGGTCGGCGACCTCATTTCCGTGGCCCTCACGCCCGTTGATGGCAACGGGGTGGCGGTCCAGGCCAGCCGCTCCCTGGGGATCGGCCTCACGCCGCTCAATGGGACCGTGCCGACGGCGTCCTTCGCGTTCGCGCCGGCCGCTCCCAAAGTCAACGAGGTCGTCACGTTCAACGCCGGCGCCTCGACCGATGAGGGCGCAGCGTGCGGCACGGCTTGCACATACCGCTGGAACTTCGGGGACGGCAATACCGGCACCGGCATGATCGTCACCAAGTCCTACAGCGCCAGCGGCAATAAGACCGTCACGCTGACGGTCATCGATGCGGCCGGCGCGAGCAGCCTGCCCTCGACGCAGACCGTGGCGGTCGCAGCACCGGACCTGCCGTCGGTGGGAACCGTAGGGGTGTCGCCGACGCCGGTCAAGGTTGGGGTGTCGACGAATTTCGACGCCGGTGGCGCCACTGTCGGGGCCGGAGCCACGCTCGCCGACTACACGTGGGTTTGGGGTGATGGCACCTCGACGGAGACAACGTCGGCGGCCCAGGCCAAGCACACGTTCGATGCGCTGGGCACCTACACGGTCCGGACGACCGTTCGCGACAGCTTGAACCGGACGGCGACCACGACGACAAGCGTGAAGGTCGAATAGGTCGTCTGCGGCATAATCGGCTGAGTGTCCGACAATCTGAAGATTCAGGACCTGCGACGCCGGGTCGAGAGTGACCCGACGTCGCTCGCCTTTGCCGACCTGGGCGAGGCCTATCGCCGCGCCGGCGATTTTGGCGCGGCGGTGAGTGTCTGTCGTGCCGGCCTCGCCCGGCATCCGACCCACCTTCCGGCGCGCGTGACGCTCGGCTGGGCGCTGCTCGAACTGGGGTACCCGGATCAGGCGCAATCCGAGCTGTATTACGTGTTGCAGACGGCGCCGGACAGTCTGGCGCCGCTCCGGGCCCTCGCGGAAAGCCACCAGTATCGCGGCGACCTCCACGAAGCCTTTCATCAGTTAAGTGGAGTCGAGAGCCTGATTCACGATGCCGACGCGCGATCGCTGGCTGAATTCGACCGGGCCCTCGAAACGCTCGACGCCGTCACCCTCGACATCACCCCGGACCCCGTGTCGACCAACCCCGTACTGACCGAACTGGAGCTGTGGATGACGGCAATTCTGGCCGACCGCAGCGCGCGTGCCGACCGCGCATGAAGCTGCCTGCCACGGGACTGCTGGAGCGTCGGCATGCCCGGCTCCGCGACGCGCTCGACGCCCAGCAGCTCGAGGCACTCATCGTCACTAGCGCGGTCAACATCCAGTATCTGACCAACCACGTCGGGTCCGCCGGACTGCTCGTCGCCACGCGCGACGCCATGCATCTGGTGCTCGACTTCCGGTACCGGGAGTCGATGCGCACAACCCAGGCATCCCGGTCGGCGTGTCCGGCCCTGCGCGTCTGGGACGTGTCGTCGACCTACGACGAGGCGCTCCTGGAGTGCCTCGCCGGCATAGGCGTCGCAGCGGTGGGTTTCGAAGCAGGGCATCTCACCGTGGCACGCCATACCTGGTGGCGCGATGCTGCCCATGCCAGGCGCGTGGATGTCGCATTTCGGCCCACCGAGCGGGTCGTGGAGCAGATGCGTCTCGTGAAGGACGAATTCGAGGTGGGGAAGCTTCGTGAAGGGGCCCGCCGGCTCACGGATGTGGCGTCGGCGGCCTTTGCCGCCGCGAAAGCCGGGTTGACCGAGCGCGTGGTTGGCGGGGCGATCGAGGCGGCGCTGCGCGATGCGGGTTTCGAGCGCCCGGCCTTTGAGACGATCGTGGCATCAGGGCCCAATTCCGCGCTTCCGCACCACCGCGCAGGTGACCGGGTACTCGCCAATGGCGACCTCCTGGTGCTGGACTTTGGCGGCGTATTGGACGGATACTGCTGCGATCTCACCCGAACGGTGTCGATCGGGCAGCCGTCAGCCGAAGCACGACGCGTGCACGACGCTGTTCTGGCTGCTCAGGCGGCCGCGATTGCGGCGGTGCGCCCAGGAATCGACGCGTCCGAGGTGGATGCGGCCGCCCGTTCGGTGCTCGAGCAGCGTGGGCTTGGCCCGGCGTTCGGGCACGGGACCGGTCACGGTCTGGGTCTCGATGTTCATGAAGAACCCCGTGTCGGCCAGCGGCGCACGGACTCGGCTCCCGCGGTGCTGGTGGCGGGGATGGTCTTTACGGTGGAGCCTGGTGCGTATCTGCCCGGTTTCGGCGGCGTGCGGATCGAGGACGACGTGCTGGTCACAGAGACAGGATGCGACGTGCTGACTGCCGTGCCCAGCGGCCTTCAAGTGTTCTGATACCGGGTAGCATGGAATTGCCCCGGCCTTCCCGATAAAGCTAAATGGATTTCGACGAGATCAAGCAGATCCTGGACATGATGCGCGAGCACGAACTGTCGGAGTTCGAGCTGGAGCGCGACGACATCAAGCTGCGCCTGC
>CANJYC010000264.1 GCA_947478985.1 Acidobacteriota bacterium
CCCCGGACCCGCATCATCGGGTAGGTCCCGACTTTCAGGTGCAGGTCCGAGGCGCCGTGTTCGACCGCGATTTTCAGGAGGTCATTGACGTGCATGCCCCCTGATTATCGTCCCTTGCTGGCTCCCGCGGGAGTGGGGCTGCCGACCGGCTGCAGCCAGCCGTGGTTGTCGGGGTAGGTGCCCTTGA
Organism: Acidobacteriota bacterium; assembly: GCA_947478985.1. Taxonomy (GTDB): domain Bacteria; phylum Acidobacteriota; class Vicinamibacteria; order Vicinamibacterales; family UBA2999; genus CANJYC01. The sequence goes on from CANJYC010000264.1 coordinate 188, forward strand.
CGATCTCGAAGAATCGCTGCTGGAGGGCTTCCGTGATGGGCCCGCGACGGCCGCGGCCGACCGTCACACGGTCCACCGACCGGATGGGCGTCACCTCGACAGCCGTGCCGCAGAAGAAGACCTCGTCTGCGATGTAGAGCGTCTCGCGGGGGAGCGTCTGCTCCCGCACCTCGAACCCGAGCTCCTTCGCGAGGGTGATGACCGAGTCGCGGGTGATGCCCCAGAGCACCGAGTTGCCGATCGGCGGCGTGTAGATGATGTTGTCGCGCACGACGAAGATGTTCTGGCCGCTGCCCTCGCTCAGGTTGCCCTGCGTGTCGAGGGCGATGCCTTCGGCGTAGCCGTCGGCCAGCGCCTCCATCTTGATCAGCTGCGCGTTGGCGTAGTTGGCCACGCTCTTGGCCATGGCCGGCGTCGTGTTCGGGGCGTTCCTGGCCCAGGTGGAAATCTTGACGTCGAGGCCCTCTTCGATCGCTTCCTTGGTGAAGTAGGCGCCCCATTCCCAGACCATGATCGCGACGTCGATGGGACACGGGAGGGGGTTGACGCCGAGCGAGTCGTAGCCGCGGTAGATCAGCGGACGGATGTAACAGGCGCGGAAGTTGTTGGCACGGATGACGTCGTTGACCGCGTCGGTGAGCGCCTGCGCGTCGTAGGGCGGCTCCATCCGGTAGATCCGTGCCGAGTCGATCAGGCGCCGGATGTGCGCGTCCAGGCGGAAGCAGGCAGGGCCCTTGACCGTGTCGTAGCACCGCGCGCCCTCGAAGACGCCGCTGCCGTAGTGAACGATGTGAGACGCCACGTGGATCTTCGCGTCGTTCCAGTCCACCATCGCGCCGTTCATCCAGATCTTGCCAGTCCCGGGAAAGCCCATAGCCGTGCTCCTTCGGACGATCCTAATACGGCGATGGGGCAAACGCCGAATGATCCGCCGTCATCGGGCCCGATCGCGGCTGTGCGGGGGAGGCGCTATTGCGCTTCGTTACAGAACGGGCACTTGTCGGTGCGCGCCTGGAGCGGCTTGCGGCAGTGCCAGCAGAAGCTGGGTTGCGGCGTCTCGCGGGCCTTGAGCCGCGAGTGGATGTCGGCGACGTGTTCCGATGCGGTCGAGGCGGTGTTGAAGGTGCCGCGCTGTGTCCGGCGCACGGCCGTAGCGGTCGGTTCGCGGGCGCCGAGGACGTCGTTGAGCAGATCGGCCGCATTCTGGTAGCGCGCGGGGATGTCCGGGGCCAGCGCCCGCAGGACGATGTCGTTGATGGCCTTGGGGATCTTGCCGTTCTTGAGCCTCGGCGACGTAATCAGGTCCCCGCGCATCAGCTTCGCGATGTCCCCTGGTGCCGGCGTGTCGTAGGGGAGCGTGCCGGTCATCATCTGGTACATCGTGACGCCGATCGAATAGACGTCGCTCGCGAACACCGCCTTGCCGTAGAACTGCTCGGGTGCCATGTACGGGGGGCTGCCGATCACCGTCGTGCCGTGCGCCGCGATCTCGAGAAAACGCGACGTCCCGAAGTCGGTGACCTTCAGGCGCCCGCCCTCGGAGACCAGCATGTTCCCCGGCCGGAGGTCCCGATGCAGGATGCCGGCCTTGTGCGCGTGATCGACCGCGTTGCACATCTGACAGGTGAAATCGAGCGCGCGCGACAGGTCCAGCGCGCCGTCGCGCATGATGATGTGCTCAAGGGTTTCGCCCGGCACGTACTCCATGACGATGAAGAACACGTCGTCCTGCTTCTCGGCGGTCAGCACGGTGACGATGTTCGGATGGCTCATCGAGGCGAGCAGCCGCGGCTCCTTCACCATCTCGCTGAAGTCGAGGTTCTGTTTGTGCGGGACCTTGAGGGCGACCTTCTTGTCGATCCAGGTGTCTTCAGCGAGGAAGACGCTGCCGAACCCGCCGCTGCCCAGCGGAGACAGGATGCGGTACTTCCCGATCGTCTGGCCTCGGAAGAACATGATGAAAGTGGGAGGAGTATAGCAGGGCTTCCCACCTATAATCGCCCGGTGAACGCGCGCTTCTACGTGCCGGACGCTGTTGGCGGCGGACAGATCGTGTCGCTCTCCGATGAGGAGGCACAGCACCTGACCAAGGTGCTGCGGCTGAAGGCGGGGGCGCCGATTCGGGTCTTCGATGGCCGCGGGCACGAATTCGAGGCGGTCGTCGACCGTGTGCGGAAGACCGACGTGCTCGTGGCGGTCGGCCGGCAGGAAGCGCCCGCAGCAGCCGAACCGCGCGTCACGCTCACCCTCGTGCAGTCGGTGCTGAAGGGCGAGAAGATGGATCAGGTGGTGCGGGACGCCGTGATGATGGGCGTGGCCACGATCCAGCCGGTGGTGACCACACGGAGCGAAGTGCGGCTCGCGACGCTGACGAAGGCCGGCAGGGTGGAGCGCTGGCAGAAGATCGCGGTGGCCTCGGCCAAGCAGTCCGGGCGCGCTGTCGTGACGGAGGTGCTCCAGCCCTGCGAGTTCGCCCGCATTCCCCCGACGCTGGCGGGCATCGAGCTGCCGGGGCCGGCCCTGATGTTCGTGGAGCCGAGCGTGCACATCATGGCGCTGACGCTGCACGAGCTCGACCCCAAACCACCGTCGCAGGCCATGGTGCTCATCGGACCCGAGGGCGGGTGGACGCCGGACGAAATCGACGAATCGTCGCTCGCCTGCCAGTTCGTCACACTTGGCGCGCGCACACTCCGCGCCGATGCCATGCCCGTCGTCGCGCTCAGCGCGCTCTTCACGCTCTGGCGCGAGTTCTAGCGCGCGCTACTTCCTCACCGTCGCGCACACCCATTCATCTTCCCCCAATAAGAAAAGGGGTCGGGAGTCATTTGGTGAGGACACACGCCGTGACCCAGACTGAGTGTCCTCAACAAATGACTCCCGACCCCTTTTAAGGGAGGCGAGCACTTCTGCTTGCTCGTGCGTCATGAAGCCGCTCAGGATGAGGTGTCCGCCGGGCGCGGTGAGGTCGTACAGGCGCGAGGCGGTTTGAATCAGGAGGCCGCCCGTCAGATTGGCCATCACCAGGTCAAACGTGGGAAGGGAGGCGTGGCGCAGGTCGACGACACTGATGTCGACGCGTGCGCCAGGGTTGGCTGCGAGGTTCTCCCGCGCCGACTGGATCGCGTCGGGGTCGTCGTCGATGGCGACGACGGGCGCGGCGCCAAGCAGGCTCGCTGCGATGGCCAGCACGCCGGACCCGGTGCCGACGTCGAGCGCCGATCGCTTGTGCAGGTCGAGGCGCTGCAGTGCCGACAGGCAGAGCCGTGTCGTCGCGTGATGACCGGTGCCGAAGCCCATCGACGGGAGGATGGTCACCAGGGTCATGGACGGGTCCGGCGCCGGGACGTCCCATGGGGGCGCCACGACGATCGCGCCGATCCGGACGGCGCGCAGGCTTGCCTGTGAACGCGCGGCCCAGTCTTCGTCAGGGACGTCGACGGCGGAGAACGTGAGCTGAGGGAAATCCGGTGCGAGCCCTTGCCTCGCACGGTCGCGCTC
>CANJYC010000265.1 GCA_947478985.1 Acidobacteriota bacterium
ACCATCTCGTACGAGAAGTGGTGCGAGCGCTCGGCGCCTTCCGGGTGGCCGACGGCGATCAGGGCCTGCTTCAGCAGCTTCTGCAGGTACGACTGGCGGACATCGATGACGTTGTAGGCGTACGCGGCCCCGCCGAACGAGGGGTGACCAGTGACGCCGCCGCTCGAGGTGGTGGCCCAGAGCGGTCCCTGGGGCCGCGTGGTGAAGATGCGGTACTGGAAGTCCCGGCCGAGCAGCCCGAGCTTCCAGAACTGATAGGCGATGTCCTTGCCGACGTAGGTGACGACGCCGTTGGAGCGGACGATCACCTTCTCGCGCTCGTCCTCGCCCTCCTCAGCCGCCTCGCCGAGCTGCTCCTGAATGGGCATCACCCAGCAGCCGGCCAGCTTGCCGTCGGCCTTCAGGTAGACGGCGCCCTTCTCCTTGAGCACCTCGAACGCCTGCGCCCAGAACTTCAGCCGCAGGATGTCGCCTTCCCACGTGAGCAGGTCGTAGTCGACGTTCATCCGCGCCATTGTCTTCAGGTGCGTACGGACGATGCGGTCGGAGACGAACGCGGCAATCGCCGCGTTCTCGTTGCCGCCATGCTCGATGTCGTGCAGCGTGTCGGCCCGGAGCTGCAGCCGCTCCTTGTCCTGGCCGTACCAGTCGGTGACGCGCGCGTAGAGGTCCCAGCAGTAGTAGTCGAAGCGCGTGCTGTCGGCGATGGCTTCGATGTCGGCCAGCGTTTTCTGCTCGATGGCGCGGAAGCCGACCACCACGTCGGCCACCTGGACGCCGGTGTCGTCGATGTAATTCTGCACCTCGACCGCGATGCCCTGAAAACGGAGTACGCGGACGAGCGTGTCGCCGAGCGCGGAGTTCCGCAGGTGGCCGATGTGCGCGGCCTTGTTCGGGTTGATAGCGGTGTGCTCGACAATCGCCTTGGTTCCGGATGGCACGGCCGGCGCGGCCTCCGCGGAGGGCGTTGCGGCCAGGCGCGCCAGCAGGAAGTCGGCCCGCCGCAGGAAGAAATTCAGGTAGCCGTTCGGTGCCGCGGCGACGCGGTCCACCCCTTCGACGTTCCCGAAGGCACCGGCAATCTCCTGCGCGATGGCGCGTGGCGCCTTCCGGAGTCGGCGGGCCAGCTCGAAGGCGACTGGCGTGCCGAGGTCACCGAGTTCGCGGTTCGGCGGGTACTCGAGCGAGAGCGGCGGCGTCGAATCCGCATCAAGCGAGTACAGCGAGGCGAGCAACTGTGTCAGGTGCGAGCGGAGGCGTTCGTGGACGGGGAGAATCATTGCTGGTGAGCGACTATGGGAATGGCGACGCGTTGTCGGTGCGGAGTACACTCGCGGAGCGCCGTCGTTGCCGGGCCTAGTGTCGTTATGCGTAAAGGTATCAGAAACCGCGGATGATTGAGGCCGGGATCGGACGACTCCTCGTGGCAAGCCTGCATCAGGGCATTGCCGAATTGCTCCCGACACGGCTGGAGTTCTACGAGTCGTGGCTCAACCCCGCCGGGTTGCGTGACGGCCGGATCGGGCTTGCCTCGCTCGCCGCGGTGCTCAGCTTCCTGAGGCAGGAAGGCGAGCCCTACGGGGACATCGTCGCGCGGGCCGGGGAATACACCGCCGAGTGGACCGTGGCCGACATGTCGGGCTCTGTGCGTGCCATCGTACGGGCGATGCCGCCCTGGTTGCGCGCCCGGCTCGTCATGCGGATTGCGCGCACCATGACCCGCAATACCTTTCGCGAGTCGCGCGCGGTCGTGCGCTGGCGCCGAGGTAAAGGTGCCATGGCGATCCGCAGTGCGATCTTCTGCGAGGTGCGCGAACACACCGCGCAGCCGCTCTGCGGGTTCTACGCGGCGGCCATCCGCCGCCTGATGCAGTTGTTCGACCTTGCCGTGGACGTGGAGATCGAACAGTGCCGGGCCACCGGTGCGGGGCAGTGCCTCATGTCGGTCATCGTGCGCCCGGCCACGATCGCCGGATGAGACACGTCACCCGCGTGGCCGCAGTGGCGCTCGTGGTGTGCGGGTCTGTCGCCGCACATGCCCAGACGGTGCCCGGCGTGTCGGCCCCACCGGCGGCCGTGCAGACCGCTGGGCCGACGGCAGAGGCGCAGGCCAACCGGCAGCTCGTTATTCCCTTTGAGAGCGTCAACCGCGACCCGCGGGTGTTCTGGCTCGGCGAAGGGTCCGCCATCATCCTGACCGACGACCTCCAGGCACTCGGCGTGCCGGCGATCGGGCGGGACGACCGGCGGCGCGCCTTTGATCGGCTGCGCGTGCCGATGATCGCGTCGCTCAGCCACGCCACCGTCATCCGGCTCGGGCAGATTGTCGGCGCCGTGCAGGTCGTGGTGGGCACCTTCGAGTTGAAGGGGGATGAGTTGACCGTGCGCGCGCGGGCCATCCGGCTCGATACCGGGCGCATCACGCCCGAGATCGAATCACATGGGGCGCTCGCTGATGTCTTCGGCGTCTACGCCGGGATTGCACAGCGACTCGTCCCGAGCGCATCGGTCTCCATGCAGGAGATGGAGCAGGGGCACCCGCCGATTACCGCGTTCGAGACGTATGTCAAAGGGCTGCTGGCCGAAGCCCCGGCGACGAAGGTGACGTTTCTCGAGCAGGCGCTCAAGCTCTCTCCGGGATTTCAACGGGCCCGTCTGGCGCTGTGGGAGGCGCTCACCGACTCGAGCGAACATCTGAAGGCGCTCACCGTGGTGCGACAGGTGCCACTCGACTCCCGCCTGTCGCGGCAGGCCCGCTTCGACGCGGCGATGTCATTGATCTCGCTCGGACGGACGCCGGAGGCGTTCAGTGCATTGTCCCAGTTGAACGTCGAGCGCGCTGATGCCGCCCTGCTCAACAATCTAGGCATCGTGCAGCTTCGCCGTCCGGTGAACGCACCGGGCGGGCGGGCCATCTCGTACTTCACTCAGGCGGTCGCTGCCGATGCCACCGACCCCGACCTGGCCTTCAACCTCGGGTACGCGTACTGGCTCGACAAGGATCTGCCCAATGCCGTGTCGTGGCTGCGTGAGTCGGTGCGCCGCGACCCGGCTGACGATGCCGCGCACTACGTCCTCGGGGTGGCGCTGCAGGCGACGGGAAGCGCCGCCGAGGCTGCGCGCGAGAAGGAACTGGCCCGGCAGCTCTCGTCCACCTATGCAGAGTGGGAGGCGACGCAGTCCGGGGCGAACACGGTCCCGCGCGGTCTCGAGCGCGTGAAGACCGACCTCGATCTCGCTGCGTCGTTCCGCGTGGAGGGGGCGATTGATGCCGCGGAACAACGCGAGCAGCGGGAACTGGTGGCCTTTCACCTCGATCGCGGCCGGCGGCTCTTCGAGCAGGAGCACGATGAGGAGGCCATCGCCGAGTTGCGCCGCGTGGTGTATCTCTCCCCCTATCAGAGCGACGCGCACCTGCTGCTCGGCCGCATCTACCTGCGGAGCGGGCGCACGGCCGAGGCCATCACGGCGCTCAAGATCGCCGCGTGGAGCAACCCGAATAACGCGGAGGCAAAACGGCTCCTTGCTGAGACCGCCAAGTAGACGCGGCCATTCCCGGCCATGCTAAACTTCGCATCGGCTAACTCATGACTGATGAAGGACTTCACGAGATTCAGCTGAACGGAAAGCAGCTCGTGTTCCACTTTATGGCCGCCACCGTGGTGGCCGTCGTGAT
>CANJYC010000266.1 GCA_947478985.1 Acidobacteriota bacterium
AGTCGGGCGGCAAGACGCGCCGCGCCGCGAAGATGGTGATCCTCAACGCCGAGCACCCGGACATCCTCGAGTTCATCAACTGCAAGGTCGAGGAAGAGAAGAAGGCGTGGGCGCTCATTGACGCCGGCTACGACGGCTCGTTCACGGGCGTCGCTTACGGCTCGGTCTTCTTCCAGAACTCGAACAACAGCGTCCGCGTGACCGACGATTTCATGCGCGCCGTGCTCGACGACGGTGAGTGGAAGACGAAGGCAGTGCGCGACGGTGCGGTGATGGACACCTACAAGGCGCGCGATCTGATGCGCGGCATCTCCGAGGGCACCTGGGTCTGCGGCGATCCGGGCATGCAGTTCGACACCACCGTCAACGAGTGGCACACCTGCCCGAACACCGAGCGCATCAACGCGAGCAATCCGTGCTCGGAGTACATGTTCCTCGATGATTCGGCCTGCAACCTGGCGTCGATCAACCTGATGAAGTTCGTGAAGGAGGACGGCGAGTTCGACGTGGCCGCCTTCAAGTCCGCCTGCCGGACGCTGCTCACGGCGCAGGAAATCATCGTCCCGAACTCGAGCTATCCGACCAAGGCGATCGAAAAGAACAGCCACGACTACCGTCCGCTCGGTCTGGGCTACGCGAACCTCGGCGCGCTGCTGATGTCACGCGGTCTGCCCTACGACAGCGACGAGGGGCGCGCCTACGCCGCAGCGATTACGGCGGTGATGACGGGTGAGGGGTACGCGCAGTCGGCACGCATCTCCCGCGATCACGGTGGACCGTTTGCGGGCTACGAGGCCAATCGCGAGCCGTTCCTGCGTGTGATGCGGAAGCATCGCGACGCGGTGAGCGAGATCAACCAGAAGTACGTGCCGCAGGATCTGCTGGCCGGCGCGAAGCAGTCGTGGGATGAAGCGGTCGAGCTCGGTGAAGACTTCGGCTACCGCAATGCCCAGGCCACCGTGCTCGCGCCGACCGGAACGATCGGGTTCATGATGGACTGCGACACGACAGGCGTGGAGCCGGACATCGCCCTGGTCAAGTACAAGAAGCTGGTGGGCGGCGGGCTGATGAAGATCGTCAACCAGACGGTGCCGCCGGCGCTCGAGAAGCTCGGCTACACGAAGCCCGAAGTCGAGGCCATCGTCCACCACATCGATCAGCACGAGACCATCGAGGGCGCGCCGTTCCTGAAGGACGAGCACCTGCCGGTGTTCGACTGCGCGTTCAAGCCGGCCAGCGGCGATCGGTCGATTCACTACATGGGGCACATCAAGATGATGGGCGCCACGCAGCCGTTCATCTCGGGTGCGATCAGCAAGACGGTGAACGTGCCGCGCGAGGCGACCGTGGAGGATATCGAGAGAGCCTACATGGAGTCGTGGAAGCTCGGCGCCAAGGCGATCTCGATCTACCGCGACGGCAGCAAGCGGACGCAGCCGCTGAACACGTCGAAGGCCGGCGTGTCCGACACGCGTAACACCGGTGACATCCGCGACGGCGTGAAGGAAGTGGTGAAGGAGGTCGTGAAGGTCGTGGAGCGTCCGTCGCGGAGGAAGCTCCCGGACGAGCGGCACGCCATCACGCACAAGTTCGACGTGGCGGGCCACGAAGGCTACATCACGGTCGGGCTCTTCGAGGATGGCACGCCGGGCGAAATCTTCCTGGTCATGGCGAAGGAAGGGTCCACGATATCGGGCTTCGCCGACGCATTCGCGCAGGCGATTTCCTACGCGCTGCAGTACGGCGTGCCGCTGCAGACGCTGGTGGACAAGTTCAGCCACTCGCGCTTCGAACCGTCGGGGATGACGAAGAACCCCGAGGTCCGCTTCGCGAAGTCGATCGTCGACTACATCTTCCGGTGGATGGCGACGAAGTTCCTGAGCCAGGAAGCGCAGTTCCGCGCGGGCGTGAACATGAAGGAAGAGGCGGCGGCTCCCAGCGTGACGGTGGCGACGCCAGGGCCCTGCGCCGCTCCGGCTCCTACAGCGAAGGCGTCGCCCGCGGCGAAAGCATCGCAGTTTGCGGCGATGCAGAACCAGGAAGACGCGCCGCCCTGCAGCACGTGCGGCTCGATCATGATCCGCAGCGGCAGTTGCTACAAGTGCGCGAATTGCGGCACGACCAGCGGATGCGCGTAGCGTAGTTGGTCGTAGGCGGCAGGCAGTATGCAGTAGTTAGTTCGGGAGAGGCGGGCCTTTGGGCCCGCCTCTTCTACGTACGGGGTCTCTCAGTGGCAAGGGTCAGGTGGCCACACGCACAGTGTCCACTGAGATACGGATCTTCTGCCGTGCTAGGATTCGGCCGCACGTGGCTGTGTCGTCGGTGCCGAGCATTGTGACCCGAAGGAGCTATTGAATGATGCGCATGTTGCCGGGACTGAAGCCTCTCGCCATTGTGCTGGCCGTCGTCATCACGGCCGCAGCGTCACCGCTGCGCGCTGAACCGGTCGAGTTGACGAAGAGGCTGGCGGGCAGGACCGTGCACTACAAGGTCGTGCTGCCCAATGGCTACGATCCGGAGAAGGCGTATCCCGGGATCATCGCGCTCGGCGGGGGGCCGCAGACGATGAATACGGTCGACAGCATCCTGGCGCGGAATTTTCGCGCGGAGGCCGAGAAGCGCGGCTACATCGTGATTGCGCCGGCCGCACCGGACGGCGATGTCTTCTTCCGCGAGGGGGCGCGCATCTTTCCGGAATTCCTGCGCCTGATGCTGGCCGACTACAAGATTCAGGACGGCAAGTTCCACATCGCGGGGCCATCGAACGGCGGCATCGCGGCATTTCATCTGGCGGCGGCGAACCCTCAATACTTTCTCTCCGTGACCGCGTTCCCGGGCTACATGTGGGAGCCGACCACGGCCAAGCTGCTCGCTATCTCCAATCTGTGCGTGTTCATGTACGTGGGCGAGGTGGACGAGTACAAGTGGCACGACGAGATGCGCGCAGAGGCTGAGTTCCTGCGATCCAAAGGCACCGTCGCGCGGTATACGGAAGAGCGAGACCAGCCCCACCGCCTGGACACGCTCGCGGGCACCAACGCCGGCCGATTGTTTGACGGATTCGAGGAAGCGAAGAAAGGCTGCCAGCGGTAGGCTGGCGTCCGCGGCCCACGGCCGGGCGATAATGCCTCATGCCACACCTTGCTCCCGGGTTGCTGTTGGCGCTGACGCTCCTGCAGCAGCCCGCTTCTGCCCCGGTACCCGAGCTTGCCGTGATCGACGCCAAGCTGGGTGGTTGTTCAGCCGATTTTACGGTGAAGGACGCCGCTGGGAAGCCGCTGTACAACGCGGTGGTTCATGTACGGATCCGCTATGGCCTCATGGGCGTGAAGCGGATGGACCTCGAGGTGGGCACCAACTCGGACGGCAAGGCGCGCGTCGTCGGGCTGCCGACGAAGGCCAAGCCGCTCGTGTTCGATATCTCAAAAGGCAATACGAAGGCATCCGTCACGCAGGAGCTGAACGCGAGTTGCCGTGCGATCCACGAGGTCGGACTGAAGTGACTGGTCGGAGGTAGCGATGATTCGAGCCCTGCTGTGTGCGAGCGTACTCTTCCTGGCAAGCCCGGTTCTGGCCCAGACAGTACCGCTGCCGCCGGAGATTCCGCTCTTCCCGCTCCCGGACGTCGTCCTCATGCCGTCGGTCGCACGGCCCTTCTTCGTGTTCG
>CANJYC010000267.1 GCA_947478985.1 Acidobacteriota bacterium
CTTCCCGCACCTGAACGCCCGGCTGCGCCAGAACACCGTGCTGGAGAAGCTCTCCAGCCGCTGGCTCGATCACCTGCTGGAATCGGTGGATCTGCCGCACGTCTAACGACGGGGCTGCACGACCATCGCCGCGAGCGCATGGGGTCGGCGCGCTGAGTCGAGCCGCGCGCCGAGCGTACGGACGAGCGCCGGCCAGTGCGACCCTTTGAAGAGTCCGTCCGTCACGCGGCGCGCGCCGAGCGGCCGGCGCTTGAGCGCGGCTGCCCAGTCCGGGCGCGCGCGGCCCGTGGCGTCGAGGGCGACGATCTCACACATCGCCCCATCCTTGTAGATCGCCACAATGCCCTCGCCGCGATCGCGGCCGATCTCGATCTCGAATCCTGCAACCCGGCCGGCCGTGCTCTCCGCCAGGTGGCTGAAGATCCCCTCGACCAGCGGGTGTCCGGAGGCGAAGTAGTCGAGCGCGTCGTGCTCCACGGCCTCCTCGCGATCGAACGAGCCGAGATAGCTCGACCCGCCGGGCACGCCCGGCAGCGCGTCGACGAGCGCCTCATGGCCCAGCTCAATCGAGAAGGTGCTTCGGCCGCGCTGCCGTTCAATGTGGAGGCCCAGCCGCGCGCACGCGCGCAGCACGACATCCTGATTGAGCGTATCGAGGTCAGGGGGGACGCGCGCGAGGATGCCAGCGGCCATCTCTGCCCGGTACGGCTCGCGGTGCAACTCGTGGTACGCGGCCTCGCGGATGCGTGTGCGCGCCGCGTGCGCCTCGCCGACCAGCGTCTCGATACGTGTGTCCGACAGCGACGCCGACGGGTCGAGGGCGATCTGTTCGATGGCTCCTTCCACGTGCGCCAGTTGCGGCTCGAGTCCCGCCAACGGCTCGCGGAAGATGCCGAGCGCCTCAAAGAGGCGCACCACGTCGTGCCCGATACCATGTGGCGGGCGGAAGTAGACAATCTCCACTGGGATGCGCCGCCCGATCCGATCGAGCCGGCCGATCCGCTGCTCCACGGTTGAGGGCTTCCACGGCAGGTCGAAGAGCACGAGGCGGTGGCAGAACTCGAAGTTGCGACCCTCGCCTCCGCATTCGGTCGAGACGAGCAGGCTCGGTCCCTCCGCTTCCCGAAACCGGGCAACCTCGATGTCTCGGCGGGCCGAGGCGAGGTCCTCATGGAAGACGCCTGTGGCCACCTGCGCACGGTGGCTGAGCGCCGTGCGCAGCATCTCGAGCGTCTCGCGGTAGGCGACAAAGACCAGCGTCTTCTCCTGCCGGTCCCGCCAGCGCGGTGCCTGCGACAGGAGCCACAACAGGCGCGTGTCGCTCGCATCCATCGCCTGCGCCTCGTCGCGCAGTGCACGCTCGTTGGGTCCAAGGAGCGCCCCCAATGCCGCCCCGGACGCGAGCGCGCGCCGCACGCGATCGATCTTCTGTCTCTCGGCGACGGCATTGGGCGCGGGGGCGCGTCGAACCAGCGCCTCGACCGCGATCTGTCGCTGCCAGCCGGCCGGGTCATCCAGTAAGACCGGCGTCCCCACCCGTGGTGGCAGGCCGCCGATGTCGGCACGCCGCGTCGAGCTGGTGCAGGCGGGGAGCGGGGCGGGCTGTGACAGTCTCGCCTCCACGCTCATCCCGTCCGGAAAATCCTGCGGGCGGAGGAGTTGAAGCAGGCGGAAGAAGCCGTGCGCATCGTCCTCGAGCGGCGTGGCGCTCAGGAGCAGAACGTGTCGACCGAGGTCCGCGATGGGCGCAACAGCGCGCCAGGGAGGCTCTCCAGGATGTCCCGGCGGCCGGCGCAGCCGCTGCGCCTCGTCGACCACCAGCAGGTCGATCCCCGCGGCCACGGCCTGTTCGGTCAGCTCCGGGCGCGCGGTCAGGAGCTCCAGCGAGATGACGGCGCGACGGTGCACGTCGAAGGGGTTGAAGCCGTCGCCGAAGTCGCGCGCCACGTCTGCGAGCCTGGGCGCATCGAGCAGCGTGAACACCTGGTGGTACTTGCGCCAGAGCTCGCCGAGCCACTGGATCGTCAGCGATTCAGGCGCCACAACGAGACACCGTTCGACCTTCCCGGCGTGGACGAGCCGGTTGAGGATGAGCGCCGCCTCAATGGTCTTGCCGAGGCCTACCTCGTCGCAGAGGAGCCAGCGCACCGGGTTGCTGGCACTGGCGCGCTCGGCGACATAGAGCTGGTGCGGGAAGAGCCGGATGCGCCCGCCGAGAAACGTTCCCAGCCCGTCCGCCTCGCGCAGCGTGAGCAGTTGCAGCACGTCCAAACGAATCAGAAAGTCGTCGAGGGTGTCGAGGTCGCCCGTGGCGAGGCGCTCAAGGAGTGCGCCCTCCAGCACCAGCGGCCAGAGCTCGTGCGATGAGACCGCGCGGCCGTTGGCGAGCTGCACGCGGCCGTCCGGCAACTGCGCCGCGACCGTCGTCTCTTCGCGGGTGGCCGTGACACGGACAGGTCGTCCCGGGCTCAGATCGACCGCGACGAGCGCATCCGTCGTGGCGGCCAGCCGCAAGGTTGCGCCCGTCGTCGGGAACGCAACCTCGATGGCCCTCGCCTCGATGGCGGTGACGCGACCAATCCCGAGCTCAGGATTGAATCGGTGGGTGAGGTAGTCCCCACGGGCCCAGATGCGGGCGTGTGATGCGATGTCGTCGGTGGACAGGGTGCGCTCCAGCCGCTCCGGGCTGGAGGGCGAGTGTTCGCATTATGCGGCATGGGCCGCACGCACCGTGAGCAGCCGCGCCGTCTGCGCGCGGTCCGGGTGCGCCGACAGCAGACTTCCGGTAGCCTGTCGAGGTAATCTTCCGGCGTATCTCGATCGATGGATCAGCAGCCTCCTGTCTACCGTGATCCGATGAGCCGCGCGGCGGTGCGGCAGCTGCTGTGGCTGGGTGCCATTGCCACGGCGGGCTTCATCGTGCTCATGGTGGCGCTGGCGTGGGCGTCGTCGGCGACGGGCGGTGGCGGCGCCGCTGGCAAGGCGTTCGATGTCGAAACGAAGACCATCACGACGTTCCTCGGTGACGAACCGCCACAGCTCGACTCGACCAGAACGAGCGACACCATCAGCGGCATGGTGCTCGGCCACGTCATGGAAGGCCTGTTGCGCTATGACGCCAGCAACCGCATCGTTCCTGGAGTGGCTGAACGCTGGGAGATCAGGCCGGACGGCGCCACGTTCTGGCTTCGCGAGGACGCGCGGTGGAGCGACGGCAGGCCGGTCACCGCACACGATTTCGTGTTTGCGTGGCGCAGAGTGGTCGACCCGGAGACAGCCTCCAACTACGCCTTCATCCTGTTCTACGTGAAGCATGCCGAAGCCATCACGGCCAAGAAGATGGCTCCGGACCAACTCGGCGTGCGGGCCGTGAGCGACCGGGAGCTTGTCGTGGACTTCGAGCGTCCCGTGGCCTTCTTCGACAAGCTGGTGACGTTTCCCACGTATTTCCCGATTCGCGAGGATTTCTACAAGAGCCGCAACGGACGCTATGCCGCCAACGCTGACGACCTGCTCTTCAACGGACCGTTCACGCTGGCACTCTGGGCGCACGGAGCGCACCTGCGGCTGGAGAAGAATGCGCAGTACTGGAATCGGGGCGCGATCCGGCTGAACGCCATCGACATACCCTATGTGAGCCCCGACGGCACCGCGCTC
>CANJYC010000268.1 GCA_947478985.1 Acidobacteriota bacterium
CCACGAGGACCGGTGGGTCCAAGCGGTGCTACCGGCCCGGCGGGTGCCACAGGCCCAGCGGGCCCAGCGGGGCCGATCGGTCCTGCAGGTGCCGCTGGCCCGGCTGGCGCCCAGGGTGCGGATGGTGCCGTCGGTCCGCAGGGGCCCGCCGGTCCCGCCGGTGCGACAGGTGCCACCGGAGCGACAGGTGCAACTGGTGCAACGGGTGCGGCAGGTGCAACAGGTGAGACAGGCGCGACGGGTGCTACCGGACCGGCAGGTCCCCAGGGGACCGCGGGTCCACAGGGTCTGCAAGGTCTGCAAGGTCTGCAAGGTGAACCCGGCGCCCCTGGTGCGAATGGGAAAGATGGGGCGGATGGCGCGGATGGGACGGACGGAGCAGATGGGGCCGTTGGTCCGCAGGGCCCGGCTGGTCCCGCGGGTGCGACAGGTGCCACCGGGGCGACGGGCGCAACAGGAGCGACAGGCGCGGAGGGACCTCAGGGGCCCGCAGGTCCGCAGGGCCTGGCCGGACCTGCCGGTCCCGCCGGTGCAGTTGGTGCGACCGGTCCGCAAGGTCCGAAGGGTGATCCCGGTGCGCCGGGTGCGGTCGGAGCCGTCGGTCCGCAGGGGCTGGCTGGTCCTGCAGGTGCGACTGGTGCCACCGGCGCCACAGGCGCATCCGGAGCGCAGGGACTTCAGGGCCTGAAAGGCGACAAGGGTGACCGGGGGGATGTGGGAGCCACCGGCGCTCAGGGCATTCAAGGCCTCCAAGGACCAGCAGGTCCCGCCGGGCCCCCGGGACCGGCGGGTGGCGCCGTCGTCGTACCTGCCGCAATGGTGCCGTTTACGTATGTCCGCATAGGCGGCGCCCCCCGCTTGCCGGTAATCGAGATTTCGCAGGTGGGCTTCACCCTGCAGGCAATGGAAGTGGCGACTAGTCAGGACACGGAATACCGGCAGTTCCGGCCTGGTGCATTGACGTTCGACCAGGTGCGGATAGGGCTCTCCTCCGGATCATATTCTCCAGAACAAACTGACGCTGTTGCAGACATGGAGGCGTGGTGGGGACAGGTTCAGGGCGGAGTTGCGAGCACAAGGGATGTCACCGTTGAGCGGCCGTACTTTCACCGAGACGGGGGACGGGAAGGCGGCACGGTCGTGATCCTGGGTGATTGCCTGCCCGTGAGCTACGACCCGCTGGGTAAAGTGCTGACCCTGAAGGTCGCCCGCATGGAACTGCAGGAACTGTATCTCGCGCGCGGCACTCTCAACAGCGCGAGAGTTTCTGCTGAGATCGGCTACAACTTGAGAATCGAAGGTGAGAGTGAACCATTTCTTGCGGCCGATGCCTCTGGTGGCCAAACCGTGCTCGAATTCGGCGATGTTCCTGATGCCACCGGAGCCTTCAGTCAGACTCAGATCGTGGGACGGTCCGTGGCGCCGCTGCGCTTCAGGGTCAGCCCCAATGAACGGTCCCACTTGCTGGAGGCGTGGATTCAAGCCGTGCTCTCGATGGGGGATACGGGGGACATGAAGCGGGACATCGTGCTTGACGTCGGCGGGCCGAATCCCATTCACGACCTGCTGGATGCGTTTCCCACGCGCGTGATCTTCTTCGGCCCCACGCTTGCGAATGGGGATGGGACGTCGCCCGTAGGCGTCGATCTGACGGTGCAGGCGTACCGGCCGCGATGAGCATGACCGGGCCGAGCCGTACGGCTCGGCCCGGTCGCGTCGGAGGTGCGGGACGAGGTGGCCCGCGTCGCTATCGTGAAAGTGCGGCGCTCCTGAAGGCCTCCAGCGCCTTCTGAACAAGGCGCACGTTGCGCGGGCCCATGCGGAGGAGTTGCCGCTGCGCGCCGCTCAGCTCCTGGAGGCGCGGCGCGGCGTAGTCGTACGATGCGCCCTGCCCCGGCACGAGCGGCACGGCCGTGTCGATGACCGGCACCTGCAGCAGCACTGCGATCGCGCGTCCCACCGGCGCATCGAAGTCTTCCTGGTGTCCCAGTTCCCGGTACGCTTCCTCGAGGCGGGGCTTCAGTCCCGCGTAGAGGGTGGCAGCGCCGGCCGTATCGATCGACGCGGCCGCATCACCGAGCGTGTCGAAGCGCGCGTAGTTGCGTGCGCTGATGGCGAGCGCCGCGCCCTGACCTTCGAGGAGGAAGCGCCCCGTCGGCCGCAGCACCGCGAGATGACGCGACGGTGAGGCGCCGGTGTCGATGTTCTCGACGACCACCGCCATGGTGCGGATCAGGTTGCGTGTGGCCAGCCAGGCCGCGAGACGCGGATGTGATGAGAGTGCGCTGAGGAGACGCCGCACCACGTCGTCGCTCTCATCGAGCTGCGGTACGTTGATGGGCGGCGGCGCCGGTCGCGCCGTCGCCGTCGCGGGAGGCGCGGTCACCGGTGCCGTGTCCGTCGGCGGTCCGCCAGCGCGCGAGTACCAGACATACGCCGCAATGCCGATGATGATCAGGGCCACAACCGCGGCAATGCGCCTGACCGGACGGCCCGGCGGCTCGGCAGGTGGCGGGGATTCCGGTTCCGTCTTGTCGAGCTCGTAATCGGGGACGTCGAGCATGCGGGCCTCCCAGTCGAGGCGCAGTCTACAACCGAATGTGTCAATGTGCGCGCGTCATTCCCCCGGGCGCCGTGGCTGGACAGTCTGGCCCCAATCAGCGACGATGCTGGTTCCCGCCGTGGCGCAAACCGCAACGATTTACACCATCGCCATCGACCTCGCCGACATGGATCGGGGCGTCTACGAGACCGTCGAGCTCAAGGTCGCTCGGCATCCGTCTGAAACCGCCGAGTACATGCTCACGCGCGTGTTTGCGTATTGCCTCGAATACGAGGAAGGGATTGCGCTCACGGACGGCGTGTCGTCGGGCGACGAGCCGGCGCTGGTCGTGCGCGATCTCACCGGGCGCCTCACCGCCTGGATCGAGGTCGGCATGCCGGATGCGGCCCGCTTGCACCGCGGTAGCAAGCTGGCCGGCCGCGTTGCCGTCTATACGCATCGCGATCCGCGGCAGGTGCTGGCGCAGTTGGCCGGCGAGAAGATTCACCGAGCCGCGGAGATTCCGATCTACACCTTCGACCGAGCCGTCGTTGAAGACATCGCCGGCCGGATGGGACGCCGTACGTCGTGGGCGCTCTCGGTGACCGAACGCGAGATCCACCTTTCAACCGCCGACGGCACCTTCGTGCTGCCCGTCGTGGAGCACCGCATCCCTGCCTGAGTCCGCTCCGAAGATCCCCTGGCTGGAGACGGGCGACCCGTTCCCGCCGGTTGAGCTCGCCCTGCGTGACCCGAATGGCCTGCTGGCCGCCGGTGGCGACCTGTCGCCGGAGCGGCTGATCGACGCGTACTCCCGCGGCATCTTCCCCTGGTTCGGCGACGACGACCCGCCGCTCTGGTGGAGCCCCGATCCCCGCATGGCCCTGTTCGTCGATGAGCTGCACGTGGCGAAGTCGCTGAAGAAGGTCATCCGCGCGGGCCGCTTCACCGTGACCTTCGATCGGGCCTTCGCCGAGGTGATGCGCGGGTGTGCGACGCCGCGCGATGACGACGGGGGAACCTGGATCACCGGTGAGATGTTCGAGGCCTACATGCGTCTGGCGCGGCTGGGTTTCGCGCACTCCGTCGAAGCCTGGTCAG
>CANJYC010000269.1 GCA_947478985.1 Acidobacteriota bacterium
CAGCGACGGCTTGACGTGACGGACGTCGAGCAGCGGCACGATGGCAAACAGGAGCGAGACCAGCAGACCGATCGCCAACCCCTGCAGGACCGCGGCCGCAGTCAGGCCGTAATCGACCTGCAGCAATTGCGCGAGATCGCCGACCATTCCAGGGATCGCAGCGACCATGACACCAGCCAGGGCCACACCAAGCAGGCTTCCGGCAAGGCCCAGTACCACGACCTGCGTCACGTAGACGGCCAGCACCTGTCCAGAGGCGGCGCCAAGACACTTCAAGATCGCAATGCTCTTGACCTTCTGCTGGACGAACACCCGCGTCACACTCGACACCCCGATTCCGCCAAGAATGAGCACCACGAGCCCCACAAGGCTCAGGTAGTTCTCGGCGCGGGTGAGGTTCTCGCCCATGCGATCCTGACTTTGCGTGTACGAACGCAGGGTGACGAACTGGTTGGCAAACGCGGCGGTCAGATCGGTGGTCAGTGGCTGGAGCGCGGCGTCGGGCACCTTGAGCAGCATCTCGTAGTCAGCGCGCGTCCCGAATGTGATGAGCCCTGTTGATGCCAGGTCCGCGCGATCGATGAAGATGCGCGGCCCGAGCGTGAACACGCCCATACTGCGCCCGGGCTCCGACGCGATGACGCCGCGGATCTCAAACGACTGGGCCCCGATCAGGATGCGGTCCCGGACGCGCAGATCGAGCTGCGCCAGCAGTTCCGGGCGCACCAGGGCCCCGTGGCCCCGCAGCAGATCATGGGAGTAGGGGCGGCCATCGGCCAGCGTCAGGCTGCCGTAGAACGGGAACAGCGCTTCAACGGCGCGCAGTTCCACCATCTTCGTGCCGGCTTTCGCGCTGTCGGCCGGACGCACCATGGTGCCGATTTCAACGTCCTCGGCCACCGCCGTGATGCGGCCGGCGCGCTGCGCGCGGGCGATCGCCTCGCGCACGGTCGTGCTCAGCGGACGGTTCGACCGCACGAGCAGATCCGCCGCCACGAGCGCACGCGCCTCGCGCGACAGGGCCACGCGCACGCTCTGGATGACCGAGCGGATGGCCACAATCGACGCCACGCCCACCGCGATGCAGATGAAGAAGAACAGCAGCCGCTGCCAGGAGGCGCGGAGCTCCCGTCCAGCCATCCGCATGACGAAGCTCATGCTCCGGCCTTCGCCGGCGACTCCGGTACAGGTCGGCCATCGCGCAGGACGAGGCGCGTGTCGGCGTGCGCGGCAAGCTCCGCGTCGTGGGTGACAAGGACGAGCGTGGTCTCGCGCGTGCGCCGCACGTTGAGCAGCAGGTCCATCACCGCGCGGCCGGTGGTCGAATCGAGATTCCCCGTCGGCTCATCCGCGAGCACAATCGGCGGATCGTTGGCCAGCGCCCGGGCAATCGCGACACGCTGCTGTTCCCCGCCGGATAACTGCGAGGGATAGTGATGCCCGCGATCGGCCAGTCCCACCTCGCCGAGCAGCTGCCGCGCACGCGCGGTGGGATTGCGTCGTCTGGCAATTTCCATCGGGATGAGGACGTTCTCGAACGCGGTCAATGACGGCACCAGATGGAAGAACTGAAACACGAACCCGATCTTTTCGCCGCGCAGCCTGGCGAGTCCGTCCTCGGTGAGCGTCGTGATGTCCACGCCGTCGACGATGATCGACCCCGTGGATGGGGCGTCGAGTCCGGCGAGCAACCCGAGCAATGTGCTCTTGCCGCTGCCGGACGGGCCGACGATGGCCACGAACTCCCCTGACGCGATGGTGAAGTCCAGGGGGTGCAGGATGGTCAACGGCCGATCGCCGCTCATGACCGTCTTGGAGACGCCGCGCAGTTCTATCAACGGTGGGTCCTATTTCCGAAGGCTCGGTTCGAGCACACGCCAGACTGACTGTTCGATGAGCCTGGAGCCGGCAGCATTGGGATGCATGCCGTCCGAGATGTTCAGGTCTGGATGGCCGGCCACATCAGCCAGGTAAAACGGCATGAAGATCACGTGGTGCTCGTCGGCCAGATCGCGAAACGCCTGGCGGAATTCGGCCGTGTAGGCCGGGCCGTAGTTCGGCGGCGCTTCCATGCCCGTGAGAATGACGGTGATGCCGCGCTGCCGGGTGCGGCGGATGATCTCCGCCAGGTTCTGCTTCATCTGCGACACGGGCAGACCGCGCAGGCCGTCGTTGGCCCCGAGTTCCAGGACCAGCACGGCCACCTGGCCGTCGAGCGACCACTCGAGACGGCTGAGCCCGCCGGCCGACGTATCACCGGACACACCGGCGTTGACGACCTCGTATCGGTACCCTGCGGCGTCGAGCCTCTGCTGGATGAGCGCCGGCACCGCTTCCGACTTGACGATGCCATAGCCAGCCGTCAGGCTGTCACCGAGAAAGACGATTCGTGGCCGCGCTGCCGCGGTTGTTGCGACCGGAACGTCGGGAGGCACGGGCCTGCCTGCCGTGCCGGGCACGCGCCGTGCGTCAGCAGAATCGCACCCGCCCACGGTCAGGGCACCGGTTACGACGACGGCAACGAGCCAAGTCGACGCCACGCGTGTCATGTGCTTCAGTCTCTCTATGTTATAGGACTCTGACGCCCGTCCTCCGCTGGCCGTTCCCAAAAGGTCCAGCGCCGGAAGGCTATACTCCCGTCGTGGCGACAGCAGCCGTGCAATCCACGCTCGGACGCGCGAACTCCGCGCTCGAGCGAGGCCGGGGAGCCGAGGCCGCGATGCTGCTCGCGCCGATGCTGCGGGTCGGATCGCTGCCGCGTGAGGACGAACTCGCCGTCCGGGCTGCCCTGACCGAGGCGTGGCTCCTGCAGGATGACGTCGCACAGGCCGCTACCGCGCTGGGCCGGCCGCCGGATGCGCTGCGCGACACGCTGTCCGACGCGCAGCTCTCCACCCTCTGGCGTCTGCACGGGCGCCTCACGTATGCGCGGGGTGAACAGTCGCGCTCCATCGCACTGCACACGCGCGCGCTCAGGCATGCCGAACAGGCGCACGATTCGCGCGCCATCGGCCTCGCGCATTATGAGCTGGCACTCTGCTACAAGCAGGTCGGTGAATCGAGCATCGTCCGTGAACATCTGACCCAGGCCGCCTCCGCCCTCCACGCGGCCGGCGATCGCCGCCACCTGGCGCTCGTGCATTCACTCTCGGCGGTCCTGCTCGCGCAGTCCGGGCGGAGCGATGAAGCCTCAGCAGCGCTCCGGCAGGGCGAGCGCCTCGCCATGGCCATTCAGTCCGACGATGTCCTCGCCGGGATCGTGCACAACCAGGCCAATGTCGCGCTGCTGCGCCACCAGCACGAACAGGCCCTTGTCCTGGCCGAGCGCAGCGTGGCCCTGCATGAAACACGCGGGGCCGGACACGGGCTGGCCGTGGCGCTCGCCACGCTCGGGCAGATTCTGGTGCAGCTTGGCGATGTCGACCGCGCCGAGCGGACTCTCACGCGCACACTCGAGGTCCGGAACGCCGTCCAGTTCCATGAAACCACCGGGGCGGTCTTCGACACGCTCGCGCAGATTCATCTGATGCGGGGCTCCTACGAGGAAGCGGAGGACCACCTCCGCCACGCCTTCGAGGCCTACGGCACGCTCGGCGGGCAGGCGATGCGCTGGTACGAATGGTCG
>CANJYC010000270.1 GCA_947478985.1 Acidobacteriota bacterium
CGCGCGGGTCGCGCAGCATGAGACGGATCACCTCGACGGCGTGCTGTTCTTCGACCGGATGACCTCGATGGCGTCGCTGACCTACCTCGAGGAGTACTCGCGCTACCACTCGAAGGACGACGACTGATGAGTGTCGCGCTTGCGACCGGTGGCCCTGTCGTCACGCTGAGATCCGCGCCGATGACGCCGTTTGACGGCGCCATTGCGGCCGCGCGCACCTGTTATTCGCCGCGGGTGATCGGCACCGATGAGATCACCGACCGGCAGCGCGACACCATCGGCGCGCTGACCTTCGATGCCGGGCATCACACGGTCTATCAGCACGCGCACTTCGAGTTCGGCCTCGAGAACATCTCGCGGCAGTTCGTCTGGGCGTTTCTCCACTCCTACCCGTTCTACAACTCCGAGCAGTCGAGCCAGCGCTACGTCAAGCTGAAGGAGCCGCGCGCGTTCGTGCCGCCGATCGACGGCGAGGCGCGCGCCGTCTACGAGGCGGCGATCGTCCGGGCGTGGGACCGCTATGCCGAGCTCTCGGCGCTGCTCAAGGACGACGCCCTCGCGATCCTCAAGGACCTGCGCTACGTCCGGCCGACAACCAATCCGGAGCGGTTGAAGGTGATCGACAAGGACGCCGAGAAGCGCGCCATCGAGACCGCGCGCTACGTGATTCCGATCGGCGCCTTCACCTCGATGGTCCACACGGTGTCCGGCATCGTCCTGCACCGGCTGCAGCGGATGGTGAACACTTCGGACACCCCGCACGAGGCGCGCGTCGTCATCGGCGAGATGGTGCGGCTGGTGACTGAGTGGGACCCGCTGTTCTTCGAGAAGGTCGGGCTCGGGCCTCTGGAGTCCGACGCCGTGGCAGAGACCGGCTTCCCGCGTCCGCGTGGGCAGGGCGACCGCTATGCCGAAGTGTTCGACGCGAGGCTGAATGGCCGCTGGTCCCGGTTGCGGGATGCGTCGGTGCAGGCGGAGGACGTCGTCGCCGAGTCCGTGCGCTCGGTGTTCGGCCTGACCGCCGACGAGATGTCCGACGATGAGGCGATCGACCGGGTGATGAACCCGGCGAAGAACCGCTACCGTCTCGACATCCTCAACGTCTCCTACCACTCGCCGCTCATGCGGTCGCTGCACCACGTCAACTACGTGTTCGAGAAGCGCCTGAGCCACACGGCCGACTCGCAGGACCAGCGCCACCGCATGGTCCCGGCGTCGCGGCCGCTGATGACATTCGCCGACACCGCGCGTCCCGACTACATCACGCCGAGGCTGATTGCCGCCAACCCGCGCGCGAAGGCTGTCTACGATGCGGCGATGCAGGAGGCCTGGACGGCCAAGAACCGGCTGCTCGCACTTGGCGTGCCGCTCGAGTTCGCGCTCTACGTCCTTCCCAACGCCAAGACGCTCCGCTTCATCGAGTCGGGATCGCTCCTGGCGCTGCTGCACAAGTGGACGTTGCGCACCTGCTTCAACGCGCAGGAGGAAATCTACCTCGCGTCGATGGATGAGCTCGAGCAGGTGCGGGCCGCGCACCCGCGCATCGGCCGGCACATCGGTCCCCCGTGCGTCATCCGCAACGGTCTCATCTCGCCACGCTGCACCGAAGGGACCCACTTCTGTGGCGTGCCCGTGTGGAAAGACTTTCCAGCCGCCGTCCGCCGATTGTAGGCAGCGTGATCGCCGCCTGGCTCGCGCACGCCTACACCGCGAGCGGCGCCGTCCTCGCGTTTCTCGCCGTGCAGGCGGCGGTCGACTACCGGTTCCGGGACGCCTTCTTCTGGCTCACGATGCAGGTCCTTGTTGATGCCACCGACGGGATCCTCGCACGATGCGCCCGCGTCGCCACCGTCACGCCGTGGTTCAACGGCGGCAAGCTCGACGACATCGTCGACTACCTCGCCTACGTGTTCGCGCCGGCCGTCATCGTCTGGCGTGCGCTGCTGGTGCCGGACGGCTGGACGCTGCCTGTTGTCGCCGCGATGCTGCTGGCCAGCGCGTACGGGTTCAATCGCGATGACGCGAAGACCGGCGACCATTTCTTCACCGGCTTTCCGTCCTACTGGAACATCGTGGTGCTCTATCTCTATGTGGCGCACCTCCCGGCGGCGGTGAACGCTGCGATCCTCGTGGCGCTGGCGGCGCTGGTGTTCCTCCCCGTCGCCTACCTCTACCCGTCGCGGACGCAGGTTCTCAAGCGGGTGACCGTGTCGCTCGGCGTGCTCTGGGGGCTCCTGGTGCTGCTGATGATCTGGCAGCTGCCTGCGGTGTCGTCTGCCGTCCTCGTTGGCTCGCTGGCGTTTCCTGTCTATTACCTGGTCGTGTCGATCGCGTTGAGCCTGCGCCGGTGAAGCCCATCCCGATTCACGCACGCAATCCCGGGCCGATGACCGGCGACGGCAACTGGACGTGGCTCATTCCCGGGCGCGTGCCGACACTCGTCGACGCGGGCACTGGGGATGCGGGCCATCTGGCTGAGGTGTCGGATGCTCTCGGGGAGCGCACCATGGCGCAGGTGCTGGTGACGCACGCGCATGTGGATCACGTCTCAGGCGCCGTGCCGATGGCGGCGCTGCAGCCCACAGCCCGATTCGCCAAGATGCCCTGGCTGCCGCGCGACGAGCGCTGGCCTGTGGCGTGGCAGCCCATCGCAGACGAAGAGCACATCGAGGCGGGCGATACGACCCTTGTGGCGATCCACACGCCGGGTCACGCCCCGGATCACCTCTGCTTCTGGCACGAGGAGACGCGCAGCGTCTTCTGCGGCGACCTGGCGATCAAGGGGTCGACGGTCTGGATTCCCGGCACCGATGACGGTGACGTCGGGGCCTATCTCGCGTCACTCGAACGGGTGCTCGCGCTCGAGCCGGCGCGGCTCTATCCCGCACACGGGCCGGTGATGGACGATCCGCAGCGCGTGCTGCGCGACTACATCGAACACCGTCGCAGGCGGGAAGCCCAGGTGCTCGAAGCCCTGGAGCAGGGCGATTCCAGCGCGGAGCAGCTGACCGCGCGCATCTATCGCGCCCTGCAGCCGGCGCTCATGACGCTGGCGCAGCAGGGCGTCGTCGCGCATCTGCGGAAGCTGGAGCGCGAAGGGCGCGTGCGGCGCGAGGGTGAGGCCTGGAATATCATGAAGCCATGAACGACGTCGTCGACTTCATCAACGTCCACCGCGATCGCTACGTCGAGGAGCTGAAGGAATACCTCGCCATCCCAAGCATCAGCGCGCTGCCGCAGCACGCGCCGGATGTGCGGCGGGCCGCCGAGTGGACGGCGCAGTCGCTCCGCGACGCGGGTCTCCACCACGTGCGCCTGATTGAGACACCGGGCCATCCGGTCGTCTACGGCGAGTGGCTGGGCGCCCCCGGCAAGCCGACGATTCTCTACTACGGACACTACGACGTGCAGCCGGTTGACCCGGTGGAGCTCTGGACGACACCGCCCTTCGAGGCGACCGTACGCGACGGCGAGATCTTCGCGCGCGGTGCCGCCGACGACAAGGGGCAGGTCTTCATGCACATCAAGGCCGTGGAGGCGTTCCTCAAGAATGGCGGCGCCCTGCCGCTCAACATCAAGTTCTTCATCGAAGGGGAAGAGGAAGTCGGC
>CANJYC010000271.1 GCA_947478985.1 Acidobacteriota bacterium
AAGTTCCTCTCCATCGTCGCCACGAATCTCGACGAGTTCTTCATGATTCGCGTATCGGCCATGCAGAAGACGCTCCTCGAGGGACTCGAGGACGTGGCACCGGATGGCTACAACACGCAGCAGCAGCTCGAGGCGATGCGCCAGGGCGCCCTGCACATGCTGAACGCCGAATCCACCTGCTGGGACGAACTGCGGGGCCTCCTCGCCGCCGAGCAGATCTGGTTCCTCGAGGCGGAGGAGTGGACAGCAGAGCTGCGCGACTATCTGGCCGGGCAGTTTGCCCGCGACATCTGCCCGGTGCTCACGCCGCTCGCGTTCGACCCGGGCCATCCCTTTCCGCTGATCTCGAATCTGAGCATGAACTTCGCGGTCGTGGTCCGGCACAGCGGCCGGACGAAGTTCGCGCGCGTCAAGGTCCCGGATGTGCTGCCGCGGTTCATCCCTGTGCCCGCACGGCTCAGCGGGCGTCCAGGCCTGAGCTTCGTGTTCGTGGAGGACGTCATACGGGCCAACATGCACGCGCTCTTCCCGGGGACACAGGTCAAGAGCGCGCACCTGTTCCGCGTGATTCGCGACGCCGACCTGGCGATTGAGCAGGACGAGGCTGACGACCTGCTCGAATCGATCGATCGGCGGCTCAAGGAAATTCGTGAGGGGGCGCTGTCGCTGCTGCAGGTCGGCGCCGACATGCCGCCGCGCGTGCTGAACATTCTGGTGGACAACTTCGAGGTCGAAGACGACGTCGTCGTGAAGACATCCCATCGCCTGGGCTTCGGAGACTGGATGGAGCTCACGAGGCTTCACCGACCGGAGCTGAAGGATGCGCCGTTTTCTCCGCGTGTCATCTGGCGGCCTGACGTGGACCCGGAAGTGATCTTCGACCAGATCCGCTATCAGGATCAGATTCTTCACCACCCGTTTGACTCATTCGGATCGGTCGAGGCGTTCCTGAAGGCCGCCGTGAAGGACCGTCACGTCATTGCCATCAAGATGACGCTGTACCGCATTGGCACGAAGTCCCCCCTCATCCCGCTGCTCATCGAAGCCGCAGAGGCGGGCAAGCAGGTAGCCGTCCTCGTGGAACTGAAGGCCCGCTTCGACGAACGGAATAACATTCTCTGGGCGCGCCAGCTCGAAGCGCAGGGCATCCACGTGGTCTATGGCTTCGCTGACCTGAAGACCCACGCCAAGCTGTGCCTGGTCGTACGACAGGAATCGGACGGCATCCAGCGCTACGTGCATACCGGGACCGGCAACTACAACCCGGATACCGCCAAGGTCTATACCGACGTCGGGCTGTTCACGGCTGATCCTGACATCGTCGCGGACGTGTCGGACGTCTTCAACTACCTGACTGGCTACTCCAATCAGAAGACCTTCACGCACCTGCTGGTCGCACCGGTACAGCTGCGGGCGCGGCTCTCGGAGCTCATTGAGCGTGAGGCCGCGCACGCACGCGCGGGACGCCCCGCGCGCATGATCCTGAAAATCAACTCGATTACCGACGACCAGATGATCCGGATTCTATATCGCGCATCGCAGGCCGGCGTTGAGATGGATCTGGTCGTGCGCGGTATCTGCAGCCTTCGGCCTGGGGTACCTGGCGTCAGCGACCACATCCGCGTGCGCTCCATCGTCGGACGCTTCCTCGAGCACTCACGGATCTACTGGTTCCAGAACGGCGGACAGGACGAGATGTACATCGGCAGCGCGGACCTGATGGAACGGAATCTCGACCGGCGGGTCGAAACGCTGATGCCCGTACGCGATCCGGACATCCTGGCGCACTTGCGGGATGTGGTCCTTCAGTCGTACTTGCGGGATACCGAACGGGCCATGGTGCTGGACTCAGGCGGACGGTACGAGCGGCCGCAGGGCACGGCTGGCGCCTTCAACGCCCAGCAGTTCCTCCTGCAGCACTACAGGGAACACGCGGAGTAGGCCGCCGCCGCGAGCAGCACGGCAGCGCCAACGAGCGGAAACGCCACCACAGACGCCATCAGCAGCACCCCCAGCGTGGCGGCGAAGGCCAGCGGGCCGAGCGGCCACAACACCGCGAGGCCCAGGCGCACCCCCGGTTTAGCGTCCACCCTCGCCAGGCCCACCAGCACACCGCACCCGTAGGCTGCGACAAGGAGCGCCCACGTGTCAGTCATCGAGCGCTTC
This sequence comes from Acidobacteriota bacterium, assembly GCA_947478985.1. GTDB lineage: Bacteria > Acidobacteriota > Vicinamibacteria > Vicinamibacterales > UBA2999 > CANJYC01. The sequence goes on from CANJYC010000271.1 coordinate 2,167, forward strand.
TTGCACACGAATCACGCCGGCATATTACACCCCGCCCCGGTATGAGCCGATACAGGACATTGACAACCTATCGTGTGCAGATTCGTTTACTCATCGCTTCCAGGGGAGATCTCATGACGACGCTGGCGAGGAAGTTCCTTGTCCTCGCGATGCTGCTCGGCCCGATGCCTGCGCTCGCGCAACAGACCACCGGAAGTGTCATCGGACGGGTCGTGGACGAGCAGCGGGCGGCCGTCCCAGGCGCGACTGTCACCGCCACCAGCGGCGAGACGGGCTTCACGCGCACGTCCGTCACGGACGCGAACGGCCTCTACCGGCTGACGGCCCTGCCCGTCGGCAGCTACGACATGGTCGTCTCGCTGCCTGGGTTCACGCGGATCGAGCCGAAGGGCGTCGTCGTGAATGTGTCGCAGGTGACCGACCTCGACGTGACCGTCCGTGTGGCACAGGTGGCCGAGACGGTGACCGTCAGCAACGCCGCTTCTCTGATTACCACGTCGACATCCGGGCTGGGCCAGGTCGTCGATCTCGCGCGCATCGAGCGCCTGCCGCTCAACGGACGCCAGTTCGCCAACCTCGCGGCGACGGTGCCGGGCGTCGGTCTCGGCTTCAACTCGGATTCAACCAAGAGCACCCAGTACACGCCCCAGGTGAGCGGCGGCAATGGCCGCAATCTCAACTATCTGGTCGACGGCGGCGACAACAACGACGACACGACAGGCGGCCTGTTGCAGCAGTTTCCGCTCGAAGCGATTCAGGAATTCAATGTCATGACGCACCGCTTCACGGCCGAGTACGGCCGGAGCGACGGCGCCGTGCTGAACGTCGTGACGCGCAGCGGCACCAACACCCGCCGTGGCAGCTGGTTCACGTTGTTTCGCGACGACAGCCTGAACGCCCGGATGTTCTCGGAGACGCTGGCCAACATCCCGAAACAGGCTTACCGACGCTATCAGTACGGCGGGAGCACGGGCGGGCCGATCGTCAAGGACCGGGTCTTCTACTTCGGCGCAGTTGAGCGCACGCAGCAGAACACGAAGCAGTCGGTGAACACACTGGGCCTGTTTCCCGCTGCCGACGGTGTCTACGACATTCCCTTTCGGGAGACGATGGTCAGCGGAAAGCTGACAGCGACGCTGACGAGCGCCCAGTACCTGGCGGTGCGCTACGGCATCAATCGCAACTCGCAGCCGAATGGCGCCGGGCTCCGGGTCGCGCCGGAAGCCTGGGGCACCAGCTCCAACGCCTTTGATTCGGTGAACGCCAATCACAATTGGGTGGTGGGGCCTTCAGCGCTCAACGAACTCGTCGTGCAGTTCTCCCGTTTCAACAACGAGATTCCTTCGACCGTCGACGGGCCGGCGCTGGTGTTTCCGAACGGTGTCCGCGCGGGTGCCAACCCGGCGGCCCCGCAGACGACCGCGCAGCAGAAGTGGCAGTTC
>CANJYC010000272.1 GCA_947478985.1 Acidobacteriota bacterium
TACCAGTGCGATGCCTGCACGAAACGGTTCGACGTGATCCAGAAGTTTTCGGATCCGCCACCGGCCGAGTGCAAGCTGTGCGGCCAGGGGCCGGTGCGCCGCCAGCTTTCCTCCCCTGCCATCCAGTTCAAGGGTTCCGGCTTCTACATCACCGATTACGCCAAGAAGGGCTCAAGCGAGGCCAGCGCTTCATCTGGTAAAAGCAGTGATGTGAAGGGCGATGCATCCGCCAAGAGCGATGGCGCCACAGCTCCGTCGGCCGATGCTCACGCCAAGAGCGAGACCCCCACGAAGAGCGAATCGACCACGAGCACGACTCCGACCCCACCCACAACGTCCTCGAAAGACTAACAGCCGCGAGGCGTTCAATTCAGGAACAGCAGCTCAGGCGAGAGCCAGGGGATGTTCCAATTGCGCGGACCCCCACAAATCCGTAATCAGCACCGTCATATTCATGGCGACGTGCGCGGCGAGACCGCCATAAAATTGACAGATCTGACAGGCTCCGAGCCGCCACCGCGACCACCTGTCACGATCAAAAACAGTCACAAAGTGTGCAGTATCAGTAACTTATGTAGATCGCAACGGACCCGTCACGGTTCAAATTCCAGGCGTACCGACAGCTTGGTACTCGAGTTGCGAAGGGAGTAACCGGAGGATCTCCCCAATGCGGCCCCATAACGGCAAAGAAAATCACCCACGCGTCGTCAACGGCATTCCTTTCGTCGAGCAACTTGCCCGGCGCGTCGCTGCAACGATGCCGCACTCGATCGATATTGGCGATCTCGTACAGGACGGGGTGATCGGGTTGATCGACGCAGCGCATCGTTTTGACGAGGCGCGCGGGATTAAGTTCGAAACATTTGCCGAGCGTCGTGTCAGGGGCGCGATGATCGATGCCCTTCGCAAGGATGCGTGGCCCCGCGGTGTACGGCGCCAGCGTCGGGAACTCGAAGCGGCGCGCGAAGAGCTGCGCCGGGAACTGGGCGCGGAACCGTCGCTCGCCGACCTTGCCGCAAAGATGGGATCAGATGAGAAGCGATTGAGTCGGACGATCGTCCGCATTCACGCCATCGAATCGACATCTCCTCTGGCCAACAACGAGAATCTCGACGAGTCCACGCTGCCTGCCGCGCTGATCCCCTCTGAACCGGAGCAGCCCGATACCGCCTACGAACGGAGCGAAACGAAGCTGCGTGTACGTGCCGCGATCGCGTCGCTTCCGGTACGCGAACAGAAGGTGATTGGTCTCTACTATTACGGCGAAGCGACGATGAAGCAGATCGGCAGCGAGATTGGCGTGAACGAATCGCGCGTCTCGCAGCTGCACGCCCGTGCGATTCGCCGCCTTCGCGAGTCACTTGAGGCCATCCTGCCGAAGGTTGAGGTGATACACGCCCTTCGCGGTGCCGTTCTTGAGTTTCAGCAGAAACCCCGCATGGTCAAGGCCACCCTGGATAGCGGGAGCTGGGCCATGGGAGGGGACCAGGCGTCGAACGGGATCACCAAGCCTGGCGTCGTCGTGCCCTACGCCAGTGTGTCGCGGACTGTGCGCAGCAAGTCGGCAAGCCGAAACGGCTTGGCAAGCCAGCGACAGCCGCTCTCTTCGAGAAAGCGTTCAGCGTCCGTTCCGGCGACGTCGCCCGTCACGAAGATGACTCGCCGCGCGAGCGCCGGAGTCGCAGCCGCGATCGCACGATAGAGCGTCATGCCGTCGACCCGCGGCATCTTCAGGTCGCAGATCACGACGTCGTAGGTCTTATTGCGTACGCGGGAGAGGGCTTCCTCGCCGTCTCCTGCGTGGTCAACCGATAGCCCGGCATCAGTCAAGGCCTCGCCGACAGCCACCGCGAGCGCGCGCTCGTCTTCCACCAAGAGCACCGAAGATCCCCGCATCGCCTCCATTGAAGGCACTGAAGCCTTTGCGGCCACCGCCTGGCCGAAGCCGCTGACTGGGAGCTCCACGGTGAAGACGGCGCCGGTCGCGGCCCGTCCATCGGAGGAGGGCGCCGCAGAGACGCGAATGCGGCCGCCATGCTCCTGGACGATGGCGTAAGCGACGGTCAGACCAAGGCCAGTGCCCTGGCCCACGTCCTTCGTCGTGAAGAACGGATCGAAGATCTTGTTTCTCACCTCCGCTGGTACACCGGGTCCATCGTCGGTCACCTCGAGCACGACCACGTCGAGGTCGGCCTCGTGCCACGTGCGAATGGTGAGCGAGCCACGGCCGGATGCCGACAGCATGGCCTGTTCAGCATTGATGAGAAGGTTGAGCAGGACCTGCTGAATCTGGTGCGCGTCAGCAAACACTTCCGGCAGCCCGGCCGCGAGCGACGTGACGACCGAAATATTCAGGAGGGGCTGGTCGTATGAGCGGAGCGTCAGGGTCGAGCGGACCACCTCGTTGAGGTCGACCAGCGCACGGGTTGACTGGCGTTTTCGCGCAAATGTCAGCAGGTTGCGGACGATGCGCGCGGCGCGTTCCGCTTCACCGAGAATGACGTCGACACCACGTCTCGCGCCGTCATCGAGCGGCTTCTCGGAGAGCCGTTCCGCCCAGCTCAGAATCGTCGCAAGCGGATTATTCAGCTCGTGCGCCACGCCGGAAATCGTCTGGCCGAGCGCGGCCATCTTCTCCGCCTGGAGGAGCTGCTGATAGAGATCGCGGGACTGGTCGTCCAGTCTCTTGCGCGCGCTGACATCGCGGACCAGCGCTTCCACGCGCAACCCCCCGTCGCCTGGCCTGGTCGGCTCGGCTCGTGCGGTAATTTCCACCCAGACCGCCGCTCCGTCGCATCGACGCATGCGCAGGAGGTAATCGCTGACCGCACCGTCCGCCGTCAGGCGCTGCAGAAGCGCCTCTCGCGCAAGCGGGTCGGCAAAGCGCGCGACGGCAAACGGATCGACTTCTGATTCGGGAAGGTCTGGCGCGAAGCCGAACATCGTCTTCAGATGAGGATTGGCTGCGAGCGTGATGTTGGCGGATCTCGAACCGGCTGCGCGTGTCAGCGTACCGATGTACACGCCCTCGTGTACCGCCTCGAACAGGCGTGCAAACGACTGCGCACGAGGTGCTGTGGATTCAGGACGTGTATCGTTCACGGGCAATCACAAGCCCCGGCCCCGAGAGCTATCGGGCCGAGGGGGCGGGCGCCGGCAGCGCAGCCAGCGGTCCCGAAGTCTGGCTGACAGCGTTGCGGATCTGCTGCACGCGCATGCCCGCAATTATAGGCCTCGTGGCCATGGCGACCCAATCAGCGAGGCCCAGGATTGAAAATCTCCCACCTACAATGAGGAGACGATGTTCCAGGATCCAACGAAGCGCATGGCGTATGTCGCCTGGCTTGTCGTCTGTCTTGTCTGGGGTACGACATACCTCGGTATCCGCATCGCGCTTGAATCGATTCCTCCCGCCCTTGTGGGCGGCATTCGCTACGTGGCGGCCGGCGCCCTACTGACGGTGATCCTCGCGCTTCGGGGACGGCGCCATCAGCAGTCCCCGGCAGCGACGAACTACGGGTTGCCCTCGCCGAAGCACTGGCCTGCGCTTGCGCTGCTCGGATTCCTCATGATCTGCCTGGGCAATGGGGGCGTGATCTGGGCGGA
>CANJYC010000273.1 GCA_947478985.1 Acidobacteriota bacterium
ATCCACATGCATCCCAACGCGTCGGGTGCCGCGATCGGCGAAACGAGCCTCCGCGATTTCCGCTATTTCACGTCGTGCGTGTCTCAACTCACCGGAGGGGTGTATCTCAACTGTGGTTCCGCAGTGGTGCTTCCCGAGGTGTTTCTCAAGGCGATTGCGCTGGCGCGCAATGCCGGAGTCGGTTTGGAAGGGTTGACGACGGTCAACATCGACTTCCTCCGGATGTACCGCCCGCAGACCAACGTCCTCACGCGTCCGATTGCCGGGACCGGCGGGGCTGGCATCTCACTGGTCGGCCATCACGAGATTCTGATTCCGCTTATTGCCGCTGCCGTGATCAACGCGGGAGCGTAAGCGCACATCACAAACTCGGGTCGCGCGTTTACGCGACTTAGAAGCCGAGTGCGTCGAGGAGCGCGCCGAGTCGCGTGCGAGCTGCTGATCCCTGCGGTGCCGCAACGTACGCCGCGTGGGCCGCGACATAGAACTGCTCCTCGGCGAAGTCCTCTTCCAGTCGCTCGAATCCAGTTCCGAGTACGTCAAGTGCAGCATTGCGCAGCGGTCCGTCAGCCAGACTGTCGAGCCACGCGAGCATGGGCAGGGGACTACGGATGGCGAGAATCGACAGTTCCACCGTCGCCTGGTCGCTGGCCGCTGGAGGCGCCTTGCTCTCCAGTGTCAGCAGTGCGCTGGTGGCACCCATGTCCGGCTTTCCGGCCGCTGCGCCCAGCGCCGTCACAGCGGCCTGAGCATTCTGCGGCGTGGTCGCAGCATTCAACGCGACGTCCGTGAGGGTCTTGGTGGCGGTGGCACAGTCGCCGCCGAGCAGGCACGGCGCTGCCAGCAGCGCCGCCCTGACATCCGCGCCGTTATCACCGGCCGGCGCGACGATGCCGGTCGCTCGAGGATCACCGATGCGGGCCAGGGCCAGGACGGCGTCGTCCTGCAGAGGACCTTCGATCTTGGCGATCTCGGCGATGGCATCGGCGGCGTAGGTCGCGTGCCGCCGGCCAAGCGTGTCGATCACCGCCACGCGGAAGAAATCCGGTCCACGATTGATTTCATCGAGCAGGGCGCGGCGGATCTGCGGGTCCGTGTCGACCGCCGCCAGCGCGGAGACAAGTGCCGGACGGACCGTGTCGCTCTTCTCCGCCTGCAACAACTCGAGCAGCGTGGACGCCTGCGAGGGGTCCGGGTGAAGGGCAAACCACCGGTACGTCAAATCGCGGACCCGTAGGCTGCGATCCCCCATGAGCGTTCGCATGAGGGCCGGCGTGGCGGGATCATTGAAGCCCGTCAGGAGCACGAGCGCGCGAGAGCGGACGAGCTGATCCGCAGCCGAGAGCACCGCGGTCGTCAACGCGGGCGCCGCCTGCGCCGCGGGCAGGCGGCGGATATATTGCTCCGCCGCGTCCACGGCTTCGGAATTGCCGTAATCGACCGTGCCGAGCTGCGTGATCGCGGCTTCAAGCGCCGGGGTGGCCGGCGGTGTCTGCGAAGCGGCGGTTCGTATCCCCGCCACGGTGATGAGCAGTGTGAAGAGAATGAGGTGTCTCATAGCGTCATTTCACGGAAGCCCGAAAATACGGGCGAGACTGCACGTCTCCTGGAAGATAGCAAATAGCGACCGGGGCAGTGTACGACGTTCGCGGAGTCCCAGGTGGGGGCTCGGGTTCGTTCGAGCGTCGCCTGACGTAGACTTGGGCCGCACGGCGCCGTCGTGGCGAAGGCTGGCACCGCCGGTCGCGCTCCAGTGACGTGTCAATACGGCGCATTTTGCAGGGAGGCTCTCGAGATGTCTAACGCGAACGTCCTCGGCCACGTCGTCTGGCACGAACTCATGACCACCGATCTCGCGAGCGCGGGAACGTTCTACGGCAGTATCACGGGGTGGAAGAATCAGCTCTCGCCGCACGACCCGGAGTACCGGGTGTTCACCGCAGGCGGCCGGTCCGTGGCCGGTCTCATGATCCTGCCGGAAGAAGCGCGACAGATGGGCGCTCCGCCCAACTGGCTGACCTACTTCGCAACCCCCGATGTCGATGAGACCGTCCGCAGGACGGTGGCCTTGGGCGGCCGGGTACTGGTGCCGGCAATAGACGTTCGGACCGTCGGGCGATTCGCGGTTCTACGGGACCCGCAAGGCGCGGCATTCGCGGTCATCGCGTTGACGCAGCCAGCACCGGTGTCCGACGAACGGCCTCCCGTCGGTGACTTTTCCTGGCACGAGCTGGCAACGACCGATTCGGTGAGCGCCTGGAAGTTCTACTCCGAGCTCTTTGGCTGGAAGGCCACCCATGCCATGGACATGGGACCGGCTGGCACCTACCAGATGTTCGGGCTGACGGCGCGCAGCGTCGGCGGCATGTTTACGAAGCCGAAGGAAATGCCAGGCCCGGCGGCGTGGCTCCCCTACATCCGTGTGACCGATGCCGTTCAGATCGGCGGCCGTATCGCCGGTCTCGGCGGGAAGGTCCTCAACGGCCCAATGGAAGTGCCGGACGGCGATTGGATCGTTACGGGAAGGGATCCCCAGGGCGCCGTGTTCGCCGCTCATTCCGTCAAGGTTGTTGCGACACCTGCCGCGAAGTCGGTCACGAAGAAGCCGTCAGCCAGGAAGCCGGTGGCAAAAAAGCCAACTGTGGCAAAAGTGGCCGCGAAGAAATCTGCCGTAAAGAAGGCTGGGAAGAAGTCCGCCAAGCGGGCCACGACGAGCGCGGCAAAGAAGGCCGTGAAGAAGGCCGTGAAGAAGGCCGTGAAGAAAGTTGTGAAGAAGGCCGCCAAGAAGACCGCCAAGAAAGCCGCGAAGCCGGCGTCGCGGACGGGTGTTGTCCGGCCAGCGCGGCCGAAGATGTTGGCGAAGAAGGCGGCCAAGAAGAGATAGCCGCGACCGGCGCTGTTGTAGAATCGTCGTTTGTGCCGGAGTAGCTCAGCCGGTTAGAGCACGCGTCTCATAAGCGCGGGGTCGGCAGTTCGAGTCTGCCCTTCGGCACCATTCTTTTTTCCATGCCTTGACAGGCCTCCACCAGCACATCCGGCGGACCATCAGGAAGCATGGCCTGCTGCCAGCCGGATGCCGACTGCTCGTCGGTGTCTCGGGCGGGTCGGACTCCGTCGCGCTCGCATTGCTCCTGCTGGAACTGGCCGAGCATGGCGGTTTCGCTGTCGCCGGCCTGGCGCATCTCAACCATCAGCTTCGCCCGAGCGCGGCACGCGACGAGGCCTTCTGCCGCGCGCTGGCCACGACGCTCAACCTGCCAATTGCGGTGGAGACGATTGATGTCAGGGTCCATGCTGCCTCGCAGCGGCTCTCGCTCGAAGATGCTGCACGCCGGCTGAGATACGAATTCCTGGAGCGGGCGGCGATCGCGGTCGGAGCCGGGGTGGTAGCCGTCGGACACACGCAGGACGACCAGGCCGAGACGTTTCTCCTGAAGCTCACGCGAGGCGCCGGGCTGACTGGGCTGGGCGGGATCTATCCCCGCCGCGGAACCATCGTCAGGCCGCTGCTCGACGTGGCCCGCGCCGACCTCCGGGCATATCTGACGGGCCGTGGCCAGTCCTGGGTCGAGGATGAGACCAACGACGATCTGGCCAA
>CANJYC010000274.1 GCA_947478985.1 Acidobacteriota bacterium
TAGTCCATGTTCCAGCGAGCCTGTCTTGTTGCGGCGAGTCTGTGCCTGGCCGTCGGTGTTCTGTCGGCCGCCGTGCCGACCTTCTGGCAAGTCTCGACGGAGGCGGAATTCCTGCGCGGTGACGTCGAGAACCTCTCCATCGACAGTTACGGCCGTCTGACGCTGGGCCCGACGGCGACGCCGCTGTATGAGTCGACGGCTCCGTTTCTCTGGACGATGGTGACGGCTCCGGATGGCACCATCTACGTCGGCAGCGGCAACGAAGGCCAGGTGCACAAGATCGACGCAACCGGCACCAGCACGCTCTTCTTCGATGCCGAGGAGCTTGAGGTGCATGCGATCGCCCCGGGGCCGGCAGGTAGCCTGTACGTGGGCACATCGCCAGACGGGAAGGTCTACAAGGTGGACGCATCCGGGCGAAGCAGCGTTTTCTTCGACCCGGCGGACCGCTACATCTGGAGCCTCGCCGTCGATCGAACCGGCAATGTGTTCGCGGCGACGGGCGACAAGGGGGTGATCTACAAGATCACGCCCGACGGCAGGGGTGCGGTCTTCTACGAAACGAAGGCCACGCATGCCATGACCCTCGCATTCGATCGGGAGGGACGGCTGCTCGCCGGGACGCAGTCGCCCGGGCGTGTCTTTCAGATCGATGCGTCGGGCAAACCGTTCGTGCTGCTCGAGTCCCCCTACAGCGAGATCCACACGCTGCGCGTCGCCGTCGACGGTTCCATCTATGCGGCCGCCGTGAACGGTCGCCCTGTCTTGGCGGCGCCCGCGGCACGGGCTGATGCCGACCCGGCGCGCGAGCCAGTCGCAACGGTTTCGACCGAAATCACCGGCGTCGCGGTCGTTGCGGATGCCGGCTCCGGGTCCGCCACAACCCAGGCGGCCGCGCGCAGCACAGGAACCGTGGCCGGCGCGCTCTATCGCATCCTGCCCGACGGCGCCTGGGACATCGTGTGGGAGTCGCGCGAGGATGCTCCCTATGACGTGGCGTTCGAGAACGGGGGCACCGTGCTGCTCGCCACCGGTGACAAGGGGAAGATCTTCCGCCTGTCCGGCGATCCGCTCCAGCCGACGCTCATCGCGCGTGCCGACGCCCAGCAGGTCACCACACTCCTGCCCGACCGCCAGGGACGGATCGTCTTTGCGACATCGAACCCAGGCAAGGTCTTCCGGCTCTCGCCCGATCGCGCGGCCCGTGGCACCTACACCTCCGATGTGCGCGACGCCGTCACCGTCGCCTCGTGGGGAGCCATCAAGTGGCAGGCGCAGCTCCCGGCCGGCACGAAGGTGGAGATCGCGACGCGGACCGGCAACACCCGAACACCCGACGGCACGTGGAGTAACTGGACCTCGCCATACGCAACCTCCGACGGCACTCCTGTCTCCAGCCCGCGTGCGCGCTATCTCCAGTGGCGTGCCGTGCTGTCCGGCACGCCTGCCGAGACGCCCGTCCTGACGTCGGTGACGACCGCGTACCTGCCGCGCAATCTCCGCCCGCGCATGACGTCGATCACCATTCACCCGCCCGGCACGATCTTCCAGCGCCAGTTCCCGGCGGATCCCGAGATTGCCGGATTCGACGGCGACACTCCAGATCGCCGGGCGGCGGCGCAGGTCTCGGCCGCCGGTGCATCAGGCACAACCCTGGGCCGGCGTGCGTATGAAAAGGGGCTGCTCACATTTGTGTGGCGAGCCGAGGACGACAACCGCGACGAGTTGACCTACGACCTGCAGTACCGCCGCGAAGGCGACACCGCATGGAAGGTGCTCAAGCGCGGGCTGACCGATTCGATTCTTGTCTGGGACACGACGTCGGTGCCGAACGGCCGCTACGTCGTGCGCATCGTGGCGTCTGACGCCCCGTCCAACGCTGCCGCCACGGCATTGACCGGGGCCATGGAGAGCACGACCTTCGAGATCGACAACACCCCGCCGGCCATTGCCGTCACCGCGGTCCGGCGTGACGGTGCACGAGTCATCATCGCGTTCGACGTCCGAGACGACTTCTCCACCGTGCAGAAGGCCGAGTACTCGCTCGACGGAGATCGCTGGCAGACCGTCTACCCGAAGGACGGCATCGCCGATTCACGAGCCGAGCAGTTCGAGCTGGCGCTGGAAGGTGATGCCGCCGCACGGGGCGTGATCCTGCGGGCCACCGACGCGTTGAACAACGTCAGCAGCACACGCGGTGAGGCGCCGCCGCCCGCCCCGGGACGCTAGCACGCATGAGATGGCCTGTAGTGTCCGGGGTCGCCGCCGCCGCCCTGCTCGTCGGGGCGGTGCTCTCGTGGACGACGATCCGGCAGGGGCGCGAGTTTGAGCGCCTGATCGCGGACGGCGATGCCGCGGTGGCCCAGGGTCAGATGTTCGTGGCGATCGAAGCGTTCAGCGGAGCGCTCGCCCTGCGGGACGACTCGATGCTCGCCTACCTCAAGCGCGGCGATGCCTATCGACGCCGCGGTGAATTCGCGGCCGCCTTGCGCGACCTGCGCCAGGCCGCCCAGCTGGAGCCGACCGCGCCGCGTCCGGCCGAGCTGCTCGGCGACGTCAATGCCGCGATGGGACGGTACGCGCGCGCCCTCGAGGACTATCAGCGCTTCATCAGGCTCGATGACCGCTCACCGCGCGTGCTCTACAAGCTCGCGCTCACCTACTACCGCAACGGCCAGGCCGCGCGCGCCATCGAACCGCTACGCCAGTCGATCGCGATGGACGGCACCCTGGCCGAGTCGCACTATCTGCTCGGCCTCTGCCTCCGTGAGGAAGGACGGACGCGGGACGCGCTCACCTCACTCGAGCGGGCCGTCACGGTGAACCCGGCGCTCGCCGAGGCGCGCGACGCGCTCGCGGATCTCTATGCCGCACTCAACCGTGACAGCGACAGCATCGAGCAGCTCGAGGCACTGGCCGCGCTCGAACCCGGTCGCGCCGAACCGATCGTACGCGTCGGCCTTGCCTACGCGAAGCAGGGACGCACCGACAGCGCCATCCTGACACTGGGGCGCGCCGCAGATCGCTACCCGGACGATCCCGCGATCTACACGGCGCTGGGACGCGTCTGGCTCGCCTCGACAGCCGGACGCACAGACCGCGTGGCACTCGCCAAGGCGCGCGAGGCGCTCGAGGGCGCCGCATCGCGCCCGACCGCCACGAGCGAAACGCTGACCCTCTACGGGCGCGCCTTGTATCTCTCGGGGAACATCGAGGCCGCTGAGCGCACGCTGCTGCAAGCCACCGCGCGGCCGCCGGTCGACGTGGACGCCTTCCGGTATCTGGCCGAGGTTGCCACGCGGCTCCGCCACGCGCCGATCGCGCGCGACGCGGAAAGTCGCTACGAAGCGCTCACCGCGAACTGAACCGGCATCTTGCCCTTCTTTGCGTAGGGGCTCAGCGGGGCCCGTCTCGACAATCGTTCGTCATACTCCCAATGCTCGCTGGAGACGGGCCCAGCCGAGCATCACCGCAGGCAGTTCCGAATAGATGCGCTACGTCCGCCGACTCTGCGTGGCCGGGTCCAGCCGGTCGCGTAACCCATCGCCAAGGAAATTGAAGCCGAGCACGAGGACCGCGATCGCCAGTCCTGGGA
>CANJYC010000275.1 GCA_947478985.1 Acidobacteriota bacterium
CACCTAGATGCCGACCATAGACCGAGTTGTGCGGTTGGTGCCACTCGCAGTCGTGATGGCCAGCCTTGCCATCTACGCGCAATCGTTGGCAACGAGCGGGGGCGTACCATCGAATGACGGGTTGCGCCGATTTGTCGTGGGCGCCATCGCCGATGGGGACACGGTCTACCAGGGATTTTCTCCAAGGGCCGACGGGCTGTCGTCAATCACGATTTACCCTCGGCCGTATCGTCCGGACACGACGGGCTCCGCAATCATCGAGCTTCGCGATGTCACGAGCAAACCACCGGTGGTCGTGGCAAGCCTGATCGCACCGAATGCGTCGCTCGTGGCGGAGGGCCGTATCACGCTCAGTTTTCCATCGAGGCCGTCGCTCGGTCGGAAATTCGAGTTGGCACTGCACACAATCCACACGCCGCTCACTCATGCGATCGGCCTGCTCGCCACACGCGGCGAAGGGTACACACCTGGCGTATTGCGCGTGAACGGATGGCAGCGTAACGGGGACCTGGTGTTCGAGACGTCGGTCGATCAGGCGCAGTCAAACTTCGCGGTTCTGGTTTCACGGCTGTCGAGTGCCGGAGTGCCGGCCGCTGCCGTATGCCTGCTGCTCACGCTTGCGATCGCCCACGCCGCCCTGTACGCGCTCCTTGCCTGGTGGGTGCGCGCCGCGAAGGCAAGCATCAGCTGAGGCTGCCGGGCACCTCATTCGCCGATCGGGACAGTGGCCAAGTGGCCTGCACGAAAATCCCTACCAGGCCGTAGACGGCGAGCATCACCAGTGCGGCGAGCACGGACCACCGCACGGTGGTGCTTCTCAGCAGCGGTTGCCGATCCGCCCACCACATCCAGTGTTCCCCATAGCCGGTGTGGAGGTAGACTTCGAAGTCATCCCGATCCACGTCATTGGTGTCGGCAACTTCGGGATTGGTGACCATCGCCTCGATGTTTCGTCGAGTGGTGTCCAGCAGATCGTACGCAACAGAGCTGGGTGAGTTTGTGATGGGTGCGTGCTGGTCCACCAGCCCGTACTGTTGCTCGAGTTGTGCCCGGCGCGCCGCGCTCACGTCGTCGCGCCACCGCACCTTTATTGACGGTGCGCGGTCGAGCGTAAACCAGTAGGTGAGGTCGACAAGCACGAGGCCGAGCAGGCCGATGGCGGCGGCATGACGTGGCCTGAGGCGGAAGCCGCGGGAGCGTGGAGAAGCCATGTGGAACTGCCCGGCTAACTCGCCGGAAGGGACTGCGGCGCGATTGCCCGGTAATACATATTCCAGTCCGGCAAAGGGACGAGGCCAAGATTCATGCGTACGATTTCTTTGATCCGATTCCTGCTGTTCAAATCCCCACGCGTAATCAGGCGAATGGACTCGTAATAGTTTCGTGTGCGTTCATCCGTCAGCAGATTGGTGCCGCGCGCAACACTCTCCACATAGTTGGTCGGTAACCGCCGCTCAAAGTGACCGATGCGCCAATTCTCAACATGCATGGCGGGCAGACGCGCGAGAAGCGGATCGGCGAGCGCGCAAGTGTCAATCAGAGGCGTTCCAGGGCCAGCGTTGAGGCCCAGGTTGCCGAGGCCTCCACACGTGATGATCGGGGGTTGAGGGGGCCTGACAGTCCAGTCCGGGTCGTCAAAGCTATTGAAGCGGTTCTTGCCACGCGCCTGGATGAGGCCATGTTCCTGAAAGTAGTAGCCCCGCTCATCCGCGATGCCGTCGGTGGCGATGATCCTGTCATCGTAGGCCCTGCCACTCAGTATCGTCGCTGGGAGATTGGTCAGCGCGAGAAGCCCAAGCACCATCACCGCAGTTCGGCGTTGCCACAGGGACCATGACGCACGCGCCAATACGCAGGCCATCAGCACCATGGGTCCGGTGAGAAGACGCCCGGTCATGAAGTCGCCGCCGATGCTCACCAGATAGGCAATGTAGAGAATGCTGCCAAGCGCAAGCATTCGATCCAGGGCGTCCTGTTGGAGTGCCACAGCCATTCCGATGACGATGCATCGGAGGGTCACTGAATCCCGTCGAAGCGAATCCCACAGGTACAAGAAGCCCTGGTGGATGCGTTCGTCGTAGGGAATGCCAGTGCCAAGCTTTGCGTACGCCGTGTTCGGAAATGGGAAACCGTAGTAGTAGATCGAGAAGAGGGTCCAGAGAACGGCTGGTATCACCCCGATCGCCAGCGATCGAGCCAGTGAAGCGAATGGGCGATGTGACCGCAGACTGATCCAGGCGGCCAATGGCGCGAGCAGAAGTACGAGGTCGGGCCTGCTGAGATAGACGAGCGCACAGGCGAGGAAGAACAGCCGCGTGGCCGAGTCGTCGTCCCGAGCGATCGCGCGGCTGCCTGCCAGGAACGCCAGAACCAGCAGCAGGTGAGAAAGCGGGTTCTCCAGGCCGCTGCTGGCGAAATCCACGTATGCCTTTGAGAGGAGCAGGACGGCGGCCGCGAAGGCGCCGCCCCATGTTGCCCGTGCCACCTTCGTCATCAGCAGCCATATGACCGCCAGGGATGTGCTGAAGGAGAGCACAAGTACCGACGCGAATGCATTGCCGGTAAGAGCGGAGAGCCCTGACAAGAGCAGGAACCAGAGCGGGGACGTAAAGGACTGCACCCGCTCGTCGATGTTGAATCGCGCACCAAGTCCGTGGGTCAGGTTCAGCACGGACCGCAGCGTGATGGCGGCGTCATCGCCTAACCATGACGTGCGCAGGAGCTCAACGAATGTGATCGCGATGACGAAGCCGACCGTTGCCCATTGCGCAATTCTTCTATGGGCTTCCTTCTGAATGTCGTTGGAGCTTTTCTCGTCAATGGCGCTTCGCCACAGCCACGCGGGGATGATTCCAGCGACTCCAAAGAGCCACGCCAGGAGCGAGGCCGTGGTGCCGAGTCCTTCGGTTTCAGCGAGCCAGATACGCCACGGCGGTAGGTCAGGGCGGTCAAGGATGACTCGATATGCGGTACGGTCGATATGCTGGGTGTCTTCGACAAGTGGGTGAGTGACAAGCCGTGAGACATTTGCGCGAGACCGGTCAGTCACCACATAGCGAAACGTCCGCGTGTCGATGGGTTCCGGCGCGACTAACCCGAACGATCGTTCAAGAGTGAGACGGTCGTCGGTGGTGGCAGTCCTGGCCCAAAGGATATTTACCTTCTGCCCGCCGACATCGGCTAACACATTCACCGCGCCGAGCATGAGCGCGAAAATCCACGCAACCGCCGTCAGAAGCAGGAGGCTCTCGGATCGGTTTCTGCGACAGAAGATCCACGCTGGAATAAGTCCAACTATTCCGAACAGCCACGCCAGGAAATCCAGGTACCCGATCTCATCTAGCGTGACGCGCCAGATCGGGAGATCGGGTCTGTCCATCTCGATGGTGAAGGCGGCGCGATCGATATGCTGCGTGTCTTCGACAAGCGGATGAGAGACAAGCCGCGAGAGATTCGCGCGAGATCGATCGGTCGGCAGGTAGAGCCACGTCCGCTCACCCACATGTTCGACGGCGACAAGTCCAAACGTCTGCTCAAGCGTGAGACGGTCGTCATCGGTCGCGGACGGGGACCAGCGGACGTCGATCTTCTG
>CANJYC010000276.1 GCA_947478985.1 Acidobacteriota bacterium
ACGAGTCGATGGTCGAACCCGAGCGTCAGGTAGGCCATCGTCTGGATGGCGATGGCGTCGTCGACGACGACGGGGCGCTTCTCGATGGTGCCGACACCAAGGATGGCGACCTGCGGCTGGTTGATGATCGGCATGCCGAACTGCGCGCCGAACTGACCGGGGTTGGTGATGGTGAAGGTGCCGCCGTGCACCTCCTCGGGCTTCAACTGTTTCGCACGCGCGCGATCGGCGACATCACTGATGGCGCGGGCCAGACCGAGGAGGTTCTTCTCGTCCGCGTTCTTCACCACAGGCACGATCAGCCCGCCCTCGAGTGCCACGGCAATGCCGAGGTTGACGTCTTTCTTGTAGACGACGTTGTCACCCACGAGCGAGGAGTTGACGATCGGATGGCGGCGGATCGCATCGACGACCGCCTTGGCGATGAACGCCATATAGGTGAGCTTTGCGCCTACCCGCTCGTAGTCCGCCTTCTTCTGCTTCCGGATCCCTTCAACCGTCGAGAAGTTGACGTGGAAGACCGTATGCACATGCGCCGAGGTGCGGCGGCTCATCACCATGTGCTCGGCGATCTTCCGCCGCATCACGGACAGGGGCTGGACCTGCTCGCGGGACGATGACCGCTGGTCACCCTTGCTTTCGAGGAAGCCAAGGATGTCCTGCTTGGTGACGCGGCCGGAGATGCCCGACCCCGAGAGCGACGTGATGTCGAGGTTGTGTTCTTTTGCGATGCGGCGCACGAGGGGCGACGACTTCTGGCGACGGAGGTCGTCACGAGCCGGGGCCATGGACGCGGCACCGGGCAGGACGCCGGCCGTGGGCGCAGCGGTCGGCATCGGTGTCGGGGCCAGGACCGCGGACGGCGTTACGGCTGGCGTTGCAGTCGCGGCCGATGAGGCACTGCCCGGCGACGGCATCGCTGCGACTGTCGATGCCGGCGCAGCGGCGACCACGGCGTCACCCTCTGCGCCAATCGTGCCGACAACGGCATCAACCGCGACGGTCTCGCCTTCGCGGACCCGGATCTCGGTGAGCACGCCTGCCGCCGGCGACGGGATCTCGGCGTCGACCTTGTCGGTTGAAATCTCGAAGAGCGGCTCGTCGCGATCGACATGATCGCCGACCTTCTTGATCCAGCGGACGATGGTCCCCTCGGCGATCGACTCCCCCATCTGGGGCATCACTACGGCAGTTCCCATGTCGGTCTCCGGACCCGAAGGACGCTACATATGAATCGCGGCGCCGTGCGTGGCGTGGGCCGCTTCGGCCACGGCTTCCGAGAAGGTCGGGTGCGCGTGGATGGTGCGGATCAACTCCTCCGCCGTGCACTCGAGACGCAGCGCCAGCACCGCCTCGGCCACGAGCTCGGTCGACCGTGGCCCAATCATGTGCACGCCGAGCACTTCATCGTACTTCTTGTCGACGACGATCTTCACGAAGCCGTCCGTCTCGCCCGCCATCTTGGCCCGGCCCAGAACGCCAAACGGAAACGCGCCCACCTGCACGTCGTAGCCCTGCTGCCTGGCCTGCGCCTCGGTCAGCCCGACGCTGCCGATCTCCGGATCGCAGTAGGTGCAGCCGGGCACGTGCCGGTAATTGAGCGGCTGGACGGTCTTTCCGGCAATCCGTTCCGCCACCAGAACACCCTCGGCCGACGAGACGTGGGCCAACTGCGGATGCGGTCCGTCGATGGTGATGACGTCGCCGATGGCGGAGATGTTCGGCACCGACGTGCGGTACATCGTGTCGACCTTGATGTACCCCTTCTCCATCGTGATGCCGAGCGCCTCGGCGCCGAGCCCGGCCGTCACCGGCCCGCGTCCGGTTGCCACGAGCAGAATGTCGGCGGAGATCTTCTGCGTCTTGCCGTCCGGCGTCTGCGCCTCGATGGCCACGCCCTTCGCGGAGGCCACGGCCTTGGTCACGCGCGTGCCGGTCAGCGACGTGATGCCCTGCTTCTTGAACGATTTCTCGAGTTCGGCCGATACGGCTTCGTCCTCGACGGGCACGAGCCGCGGCATCAGCTCGATGATGGTGACCTCGCTTCCGAAGCGGCGGAAGATCGACGCGAATTCCACTCCCACGGCGCCGCTGCCCATGATGACCAGCGACTTCGGCACCGCCTTCAAGTGGATCGCCTCGTCGCTGGTGATGATGCGCGTGTGGTCGATCTCGATGCCGGGCACGCTGCGTGGCGAGGACCCGGTGGCGATGACGATCTCTTTGGCCTGCAGCGTCTGCTTCTCGCCGTCAACGACTTCGATCTGGCCTTTGCCCGCCAGGCGCGCCGTGCCCTTGATCCAGTCGATCTTGTTCTTCTTGAAGAGGAACTCGATGCCCTTGGTGAGGCCCGTGACCACCTTGTCCTTGCGGGCATGGACCTGGCCCATGTCGATGGCAGGTGTGCCAGCCCCGATCGTGACACCCCACTCCTTGGCGTTCTGAATCACCTTGAATGCATGGGCGTGCTCGAGCAGCGCTTTGGTCGGGATACAGCCCCAGATGAGGCAGGTGCCGCCAAGTGACTTCTGCTTCTCGACAACCGCCACCTTGAGGCCGAGTTGCGCGGCACGGATGGCCGCCACATAGCCGCCGGTGCCGGCGCCGATCACAACGACGTCATACGCATTCGCCAAGGGAGCACTCCTGGTAAAAGGGGTCGGGAGTCATTTCTTGAGGACACTTTCGGGGCGCGCGCAGGCAGTGACCTCGAGAAATGACTCCCGACCCCATTATCAGCGCTTGAGAGAAGTCAGCGGGATGAAGGAATCATTCGAGCGAGCTGTCGGGGCGGGCGGCTCCGGAGGCGCCTGTTGACCGCCGGCACCGCGCTGCCACTGGACGCGCAGTTCCCCATGTTGGTACTTGAGCTCCCAGTACATCTGCGAGAGCTGTTCGAGCCGTCGGGCCGTAGTGCGCGCCTGGCGCCATGCCACGAACGCGACGACAAGCGATGCGCCCGTGAGCAGCCACAGAACAGTCATTGTTGAGCGCGGAGCTTCTGATCCAGAAACGTACCTTATCGAAGGAAAATCGGAAGTGTCAAGGCGCGCGCTATACTCGCCGCCGCATGTCCGACCGCCGAAAGACCGTCCTTATCGTCGACGATGACGAAGGGATGCGGGAGACCCTGACCGTGATCCTCCGGCGTGATTACCGGGTGCTGCGCGCAGCCACCGGCGAATCCGCGCTCCAGATGATGGAGAAGGAGGAAGTCGACCTCATGCTGCTCGATGTCCGGCTGCCGGGCATCAATGGCTTCGAGGTGCTCAAGATCATCCGGGAAAACTACGCCTCCGTCGAAGTGATCATCATCTCTGTGGTGAACGAGGTCGACGCCGCGATTGAGGCGATGCGCTATGGCGCCTACCACTACATCTCGAAGGACTTCGACGCCGAAGGCGTGCGGACGCTGGTAAGCAATGCCAGCGAACGGCAGGACCTGACCAAGCACGTCACGCACCTGCGGGACGAGATGGCCGCCCAGAACGACCGCGAGTTCGTGGTCGGCCCGAGCCGGGCGACGCGCGAGATCGTCGAACTCGTCCAGAAGGTGGCCCCGCTGTCCGC
>CANJYC010000277.1 GCA_947478985.1 Acidobacteriota bacterium
GGCGGCTCGCGCCGCAACTGCGCGGCCATCGGTCCGGCGCCACGCGCATCAGCGCCGTGACAGGACGAGCAATACGCGCGAAACAGCTGGCTGCCCGCGTCACCACTGCCGGTTGACGGGGCCTGGATCGTTTCGAGGTAGGCCACGACATTATCGAGCCGCACACGCGCGCGGCCGTCTGACTCGAAGGCCCGGAAGAGCGGTCCCCAGATGGGCATCTCGGTCGTGCCGTGCGCGGCGGGTATGCGCCCGGACCCGGCGACGAATCCGAGGATCCGTTCCCTGGGAAACCGTCCATCGTTGCGCCGCGAGAGTACGGTCAGATCCGCGGGGCGCGTCTTGAGCGCCACACCCACAGGCCCATCCCCGCGTCCGCCCGAGCCGTGGCAGGGCGCGCAGTAAAGATCGAAGGAGTCCCGTCCCGCGAGCGACGGCGACAGGAGTTCCGTCGCGGGTGGCGGCGGTGGCACTGGTGCCTGCGCCGCAGCATTGAGGACGGCAGCCCAGAGTACCGCCACGGCCACCAGAGATCCTCGCAGACGGCTCGTCGACATGGCGTCCTCCTCGCAGCTACCAGCGATACATCAGGCGGACGAACCCGGTGTGCGCGTCATAGGGCCGCCACGGGTTCATCAGGTTCACGAAGGTCGGTATCAGCGGGCTGTTGAGCGTCGCCGGCGAGAGTGCAAAGTCGTCGACGGTGTAGTGGTCGAAGCGGTAACCGACACCCAGCGAGAGCTGCGGCGTAAGGGTCTCACGCACATCGACGTTCGCCGTGTGCGTGAGATTGCGCACCGGGGGCAACTTCTGCGGGGCGACCAGCGTGGTGTTGTCGCGCAGCCGGTAGAGGTATCGCGCACGCGAACCCACGTAGTCGTACCCGGCGGTGGCAGCCATCCGGCTCGTCACCTTCGGCACCTCGAGGTTGACCGAGAGCGTGTGGACCTTCTCGTCCATGTCGGTCCACCAGTCACGCGTGGGGTCGTTGAACTGGACGCCCGGATTCGCCTGACGTGACTGCTGCAGCGTGCCGTAATTCTCGAAGCCGTACGACACGCCGGCCGAGACCCGCTCTGACGGTGTGTAATCGACGCCCGCAGTGAGTGCGAGCAGGTCATTGTTCTGCAGGCCGAAGGCGACGTTGGGACGATGATCCTGCCCCACGGACGCCGATGCGTTCACGCCAAGGCTGTCGATGGGCACCACCTGCAGGAGCGCCGTGAGACGGTCGCGCGTCCGGTCCGAGATATCGAACTGCCTCAGCGACACCTGCTCGCCGATGTCGCTGAGCACCTCCTCGTCGAGGCCGCTGCCGGTGCGTACGGCATGGTCATATTGCAGCCGGACAGATCCCCAGGTGAGGCCCGTGCTGTCGATCGACGCGCGCGCGACGTGATCCGTCGTGGTCTCAAAGAGGCGGAACGTGCGGTTGTCCTTCTCCTGCCCGTACCCGGCGCGGAACGCCACGAGCCGGAACGGCGTGAATGACGCGTCGAGGTCGACGAAATGGCGCGTGTAGCCGAACGGCTCGCTCCCGCCGGTTGCCGAGGCCGCGACCGCGCCATCGACGCCGACGTAGCTGCTCTCGGCGAAGGGCGGCGTCCGGTTATTGAAGTCATACAGCCGGTACTGGCCGCTCAGCCAGAGCGCGTTGGTGGGCCGCGACGTGAACCGGTAGGTCATCGCCGTGATCCGCGCATCGCCTTCCGCGCTCGACCGCGCGAGCGGCAACGGCGTGATGGCGGTGTTGATCGTGAACGGCAGCAGCTGCGCGTCCTGCAGCCAGCTGCCGACCGAAACATAGGCCACCGCACGGCTCCTGGCCGGTAGCGCCACTGACCCTGTCGCGCTGACGGTGTGAGCGGAGCTATCGGGCGAGAGCGCCATCCGTCCCTGTGACGGGCCGCTGCCTGAAGACGAGATCTGATCCGTGGCCCGCAGCGGATTGTCGAAGACGAGCGACTCGAGGTGATTGTTGAACCACGATCCGTCGTAGGCCAGCCGCAGCAGCCCTGTGGTGTTCGACCACTCGGCCGCGCTGCGCACATCGTTGGTCCGGTGATCCATTGGCGCCGCCACCTGGACGGCGTTGCTCTGGCCGAACGTGGCGCCCCACGGCTGCGTGCCGGTTCTGGCGGTGCTCGTGAACACGGTGCTCAGGTCGAGGTTCCTGGTCGCGGCGTAGGTGACGCGCGCGGTCGCGATGTCACGCCTGGAGCGCGTGTCGAGGGACTGCACGACACGGCCGTAATCGGCGAGCGTGCCGGTGCCGTTCTGCAGGGCCAGCTGCAGTGAGTCGTCGAGACGGAAGACGCCGGGCGCCGCTTCGCGGAAGGGCGATCGCGACCCCGCGCTCGTGAAGAGCGGTACCTGATTCCAGTCGAAGGCGGCCTTCACGGTGCCAAAACGCTCAATGCTGGCCACGTAGTGCTGATCGCGATAGCCGACGTGGTCGGCGTTGGCCGACACGGTCCACGTGGCGTGCTCCCGCACCACCTTCACGCGGTCGAGCGTCGGACCGCTCCGCAGATCGCGCAGCCGCTGGTAGCGGGCCGGATCGCCGGTGATGTCGGTGAGCCTCAGGCCGAAATCGATTTCACCGGCACTCGCACGCACGGCCGGACTGGCGGCCGTGGCGGTCTGGGCTGGCTGGATGGCCGGAACGTTCTGGGCCACTGCGGGCGCGACGCCCGACAGGAGCAGTGCGATGAGCAGGAGCGAACGATGGATGTGCATGGTTGGCTCCTTACCGTGTCAGCGACTGGCCCGACGGGTGATTCGACCCGTGGATCTGCTGGTGGCAGTTGACGCAGCCGCGCCCGATAACCCGCGCGCTCCGGTTCTGCACCGACAGGTTGTCGTAGATGGTTGACGGATGGCGCGTGCCGATGTGACAGCGCTGGCAGAGCATCGGCACCTTGGCCACGAGCATCCGGTCATTGGACGAGCCGTGCGGGTCGTGACAGGAGATGCAGCTCTCGCGCCCGGCCGCATGATCGAAGAGGAACGGCCCCCGCTTCTCGGTGTGGCAGGAGACGCAGCTCTCGTTGACCCAGTTGCCGACGGCCAGCAGCTTCACGTTGGTCGACCCGTGCGGGTTGTGGCAGGACGTGCACTGCATCTTTCCTTCCGACACCGGCATGTGCGACACGCGCATGGTCTTGTTGGCCTGCACGCGATGGCAGGTGGCACACAGTTCCACCTGCGTGATCTTGGTCAGCTGTGCTGTCGCACTCTTCGGGCTGTGCACACTGTGACACGTGGTGCACGACAGGTTCCTCGCATCGTGCGCACTGCCCTGCCACATCGCGTGGCTCCCTTTCGTGTGGCAGGTCAGACAGGTGGCGTTGGTCTCGCGCGGCGCCATCTTCGTGAACTTGCGGATGGTCGTGTCGTCCGAAGGGTCGTCGACGTGACGCGACCCAGGACCATGGCACGTCTCGCACCCTCCGGCGGCGGCCGGGGCATGCGGAAGGGCAGCATTCCCATGCCGCGTCTGATTGATGACGCGGTCCTGCCCGTCGTGGCAACCAAGGCAGGTCGCAGTCCCGACGAGTGTGGCA
>CANJYC010000278.1 GCA_947478985.1 Acidobacteriota bacterium
CCGGAGACGAGCTCATTGCACGTCGCGGCGGCTTGCATCGATTCATCGGATGGAACCATCCGATCCTTACCGACAGCGGCGGCTATCAGGTGTTCAGCCTGGCGGGTCGGCGGGTCATCACCGAGGAAGGAGCTGACTTTCAGTCACATCTCGACGGCGCCCGCCATCTGCTCACGCCGGAGCGCGCGGTCGACATCCAGGCCCGCCTCGGCTCCGACATAGCGATGGTCCTCGATGAGTGTTTGGCCTACCCGGCCACCAAGGACGAAGCGATGGCTTCGATGCAGCGCTCGCTCCGGTGGGGTGCGCGCTGCCGTACTCGTCTGATGCGGCTGCGGGATGGCGGCGTCAGCGACGTGACCGTGAGCAACGGAGGGCAGGCGCAGTTCGGCATCGTTCAGGGGGGGGTATTTCAGGACCTACGCGACGAGAGTGCCGACGGCTGCGTGTCCACGGGGTTCGAGGGCTACGCAATCGGAGGACTCAGCGTCGGTGAGCCGATCGATCTGATGTATACGGTGGTCGAGCAGACTGCGCGTCGCCTTCCCCGGGCGCAGCCGCGCTATCTGATGGGCGCGGGCACGCCGGAAGATCTGGTCGAGTGTGTCGCGCGCGGCATCGACATGTTCGACTGCGTGATGCCGACGCGGCACGCGCGCAACGGCCAGCTGTTCACCAGTGAGGGGCGTATCAACATCAAGAACGCCCGCTACGCTGAGGATGACCGGCCGCTCGATCCGCGCTGCGGCTGCTATACGTGCCGCACGCATTCGCGGGCCTATCTTCGCCATTTGTACGTGGCCGGCGAGATGAGTTCAGGTGCCCTTAACACGTTGCATAATCTGACCTTTTACCTTGACACCATGAAATCGATCAGGGACGCTATAGCGTTTCGGACCTTTACTAGATTCAGGCAGGAGTTCGTGCGCTCGGCATCCCGCCTTCCAGTCGATTCATGATGTCTTCTTCCTTCGTCGTCGCCATGGCCGCGCCCACGCCCGGTGGGCCCAGTGCGTGGGTGCAGTTGTTGCCCTTTGCACTCGTGCTGGCCATTTTTTATTTCATCATCCTGCTCCCGATGAAGCGCAAGCAGCAGAAGGTGGACGCGTTTCTGTCCGCCCTGAAGCTGGGCGATCGGGTCGTCACCTCTGGTGGTATCTTCGGCACCATCACCCGCCTGAGTGAGCCGTCAGTGCAGATTCAGATTGCCGATAAGGTGCGGATTGAAGTCTCGCGCGCCGCGGTTGTTGGATATCAGGGCCAGGAGCCCGTTGCGGGCGATTCCGGACAAGCCTCATGAACAAGAATATTCGCTGGAAAGTCATCACCATCCTCGCCGTCCTCGTGGTCTTTTCTGGCCTTGGCATCTACCCCATCGTGGCCTCGCAGTACGGCATCACATCGCCCGGCTGGTTGATGGACAAGCAGCTGAAGCTTGGCCTGGACCTCAAGGGTGGCGTGCATCTCGTGCTGAAGGTCGAAACAGAAGATGCCCTGCGTTTTGAAACCCAGACGGAAATGGAGCGGCTGCGCGAAGCGCTGAAGACCGCGAACGTCAACGTCTCGAGCCTGACACAGCCGAGCGCGACACAGTTTCGCGTCGAGGGCGTTCCGCCGGAGCAGGACGCCCTGTTTCGAGCAGCGGCCACGGCGGCCGAGACGAACTTCGAGCGCTCGGCGAGCAGTGGCGGCTCCACCTTCACGATGAAGCAAAGCGTTCAGGTCGGCTTGCGCGCCGATGCCGTGACGCAGGCGCGTCAGACGATCGAGCGCCGAGTGAACGACCTCGGCGTCGCCGAGCCGAGCATCGCGCAGCAGGGGGCCAACGGCGACGAGATTCTTGTGCAGTTGCCCGGCGTGACGGACGTGGACCGGGCCAAGGGCATCATTCAGTCGACCGGTACGCTTGAACTGAAGATTGTCGAGAACGGTCCTGTTTCAACGCGCGAAGAGCTGCTGACGGCCGGCAAGGTACCCGAGGGAATGGAGATACTGCCCGGCGTGTCGGATACCAGCCAGGGTGGGGCGGCGAACACCGTCTACTACCTGGTCAGGACTGTGGCCGCCGTAACCGGTCGGGACCTGCGCAGCGCCCGGCCGACGCTTGACGAAAACAACCTGCCGGCCGTGAGCTTCACGCTCAATAACGATGGTGCGGCCCGCTTCGGCACGATCACGCAGACCAACATCGGCCGCTATCTCGCAATCGTGCTCGACGGCCGTGTGCAGTCGGCCCCGCGCATCGAGGGGCGGATTACCGCTGACGGTCGTATCTCCGGCAGCTTCACCCAGCAGGAAGTGCAGAATCTCTCTCTGGTGCTGCGATCGGGCGCGCTGCCGGCGCGGTTGACCTACCTTGAGGAACGCACGATCGGTCCGAGCCTGGGCGCCGACTCCATCCGCTCCGGCGTCATTGCGTCGGTGGTCGGCCTGATGCTCATCGTGGTGTTCATGGCCATCTATTACAAGCTGTCCGGCATCAACGCGGTGGTCGCGCTGCTGTTCAATCTCATCATCCTGCTGGGTCTGATGGCGTATATCGGAGCAGTGATGACACTGCCAGGCATCGCCGGATTCGTGCTGACGATGGGTATCGGCGTCGACTCCAACGTGCTCATCTTCGAACGGATCAAGGAGGAGCTCGACGCCAACCGCGGCGTGCGGGCCGCGATCAATGCCGGGTTCAGCCGGGTCTTCCTGACGCTGCTCGATACCCACATTTCCGCGCTCATCGCCGCGCTCTTCCTGATTCAGTTCGGAACCGGACCCATCCGCGGGTTCGCCTATACGCTCATCATCGGACTTGCCTCGAACCTGTTCACATCGACGTTTGTCTCGAAGACCCTGTTCGAGCTCGCGTTAGGCCGCCGCCAGCAGGTGGCCACGCTTTCCATCTAAGGTAGGTCATGCGCCTTTTTCAAAATTCCAACTTCAACTTCCTGCGGTGGCGGTGGCATGCCGTGGCGCTGTCATGGCTCATCATCATTGCCGGCATCGTCGTCATCTCGACGAAAGGAATGCCGAAGGGGATTGAGTTCGCTGGCGGCACGTCCGTGATTGCGCAATTCGATCAGGCGGCATCGGTGGACAGCGTCCGCCAGGCTCTGAACACGAATTTTCCGGGTGGTGGCCAGAACGCGCTCGTGCAGGCCTATGGCGATGCCTCGCTCCGTCAGGTCATGGTGCGGGTTCCGCAGGTTGGCGCCCAGTCGGGAACATCCCTCAGCACGGTCGCCAAGACAGTCGAGGATTCGCTGCGGAAGGGCAGCCTGCCCCCGTTCAAGATCGTCGGAACCGAAATCGTCGGGCCGTCCGTCGGTGAAGATCTGACCCGGAAGGGAACCTCGGCGATGGTGCTTTCGCTGCTCGGCATCCTCGCGTACATCGCGTTCCGCTTCCAGTTCTCCTTTGCCACCGGGGCCGTCATCGCCACGATCCACGACCTGCTGGTAACGCTCGCGTTTCTTGCGTTCTTTCAATACGACATCACCTTGAACGTCATTGCCGCCATCCTGACCGTGACGGGCTACTCGACGAACGACACGATCGTGATCTTTGACCG